>NZ_JBMNDR010000172.1:0-6054 GCF_052543235.1 Streptomyces sp. SAS_272
TCGGTCAGCCCGCCCCCTTGTGCATACCTCATGCCACCGGCGTACCGCAGGGATCATGAACCGTCAGCCCCGCCGACACCACGCTTTGAAGGTCAGTAGGCGTCCAGCAGCAACTGCATCGCCTCCGCCTGCAGCTCAAAGCAGACGGGCCCAAGGACTCCGCAAGTTCCGTCGCGTAGTCATGCTGCGCCGTATCGAGTTGACACTCCTCACCAAGTGGGATGAGACAACCAACCGCCGCTCGGCATGCAAGTCGCGTGCGGACAATCAAGGGATGCGCCCCCATCAGTACCGCTGCTCTGGGACGATGGGTGCCGGCCACAAATAGCGGATCGCACAGGGGTGTTACATGGAACCGATATCAACCGGAATCCTATTGGCTCTCGCTGGAGGCGCTGGAGGTGAGGCCGGCAGGGAGATGTTCAGCCGACTTGCTGCCCTCGTGCGACGCCCGTTCACGCCCACTGGGGAGGCCGCAATCGTCACTACAGGTGAGGCTGAGCTCGAAGCCCTCCGCCAGTCTCCTGCCAACGCGCAGCTCGCTCAGGCGCTGGTTGCTGCCCTCACTGGGCGTGCCGCGCTCGACGCCGACTTTCATCGCCAACTGCATGCCTGGGAGGAGCAGGCCCGACAGGCGCACATCGACCCGAGCGACGTCAACAACACCATCAGTGGCGGCAAACAAAATGGACCGGTCCTCCAAGGTCGGGATATGTACGGGTTCTCCTTCTCCTCATCAGCTGCGCTAACGGATCAACGCGAGGCATGAGTAGCGTGGAGCGCGAGCCAGAGACGCCCAGGGATTCCGTTTTCAATGTAATCTCTGATGGGCTATTTTTAAATGCGGTGATCCAGGGACGTGACATTACCGTCCAACTGCCACACAGGATAAGCCCAGCCCTGGCTGGTCCGCCTCCATGTTCCCCGTCCTTCTCTGGGCGCGAGGAGGAGCTGCACGAGTTAATGCGCGGATTGACGCCCGGGCGAGAGTCAATCCCACAACTCATATCGGGGCTCCCCGGAGCGGGAAAGACCGAAATTGCGCTGCAAGTAGCCATTCATGCGCAACATGATCGAGGCTGGTTTGCTGGCGGCATCCTGTTTGCAGATATGCAAGGCTACGACGAAAGCCGGTACGTCACTGCCGAGCAAACCCTGGCTGGTTTCCTCCGGGCTCTAGCCATTCCCCCTGAGTACATCCCGCACGGGCTTGAAGAAAGATCTAGGCTATTTCGTACCACGCTAGCAGCGTACGCAAAGCATAAGCGTCGAATACTTCTAATTATCGACAATGCGTCGTCGATTGATCAGGTACAGCCACTGCTGCCGAGTGACACGGATAATGCGGTTCTGATTACCTCGCGCGACAGCTTGGACATCAATGCCCGCCGCCGCAGCCTTGAGGTCTTGCCATCAGCCGCATCGGTCAACCTCTTGCGAAGCGTATTGAAGAATACTAACGGTGTCGACGACATCCGGGTGGAGGAGGACCTCGATGCCGCGAAAGAAATCGCTCGGCTCTGCGGAAACCTGCCAATAGCCTTGCAGATCTGCGGCGCTCTCCTGGCAGATTTCCCCGGTCGCCCACTGACTTCAATGAAACAAGCCCTCTCTCAGGCCCACACGCGACTTGGACATCTTGAGCGCGGCGCAAGAACGGTCACGGCCGCATTTGATGTTTCCTATCGGAGGCTCACCGAAGAACAGGCCCGCCTCTTTCGCCTAATCCCAATCAATCCTGGGGCAGATATATCGAGCAGGGCTGCGGCGCAACTGGCCGCGATCGAAGAGTCGGCTGCTGATCGATTGCTTGAAGATCTGGCGAGGATGCACCTCGTCGAACCGAGAGATACCTGGGGCAGGTGGCGGCTCCACGACTTGATTCGCCTATATGCTGATAATCTAGGCGGAGAGTTTCGTGTCGAGGATCAGCGCGACCTTGCATTGGGTCGGCTCCTGGATTATTACGTCCACGGTGCACATGCCGCATCCTCCCACCTGTCGCCTAGCCCCACGCCTTCTCGTTATTTCAGGAGGCAGAGCGATGCCCTCGGATGGCTTGAGGCGGAGCGCTCCAACCTGGTCTTGGCCGTAGGACTAGCCATAAAGGCCGGACGATACGAAGTGTCCTGCATTCTTGCAAATGAACTTGTCACCTTTCTACAGCAACGTCGTTACGCTGACGACTTCTTCGCGGTCTCCTACACAGCCGCGGAAGCCGCCAACAGGACCGGGAACAAGCTCCTCGAAGAGGAGGCGGCCAACAATATCCTAAAGGCATTGACTCAACTCGAATCACTCGAAGATGCCATTAAAGGATTCGTCACTGCGGCGTCTGTATTCAGCGAAGCCGACGACCTACGAAATGAGGCTGCCACACTGAACCAAGTTGGCAACGCAATGAGTCTGACTGGACGCTTCGAGGAGGCCGTCACTTTCCTTACCGCTTCGGCTGAACTGTACCGAGAATCAAAGGACCTCAATCTAGAAGGGTTAGCACTCGCGAGCCTCGGGGAGGTCTTGAGTTCGGCTGACAAGCCAGGCGAGGCAATTGACGTGTGCTCCGATTCCTTGCAACTACTCCAGCGAGCAGGTGACTTCCACGGCATGGGGTTGGTTCTCGGGAATCTTGGCCTCACCCGACAAAGAATGAACCAGCCAATCGAAGCTCTTCAAGCGTTCAAATCCGCTCTCGCGATATTCCAGGAGAACAACTCCAGAAGAGAGGAAGGGAAAGTTCTAAATAACCTCGGCGCGACACTCCAGAGCCTAGGGGCATCTCGCGAGGCTATTGACTGCCACTCACGCGCCGTCGCAGTTGCCCGTGAAGTGCACGATGACTTCCTGGAAGGATCTGCACTGATAGACTTGGGAATCTATCTCCGGTCAATGTCCCAACTTGAGGAAGCAGCGGACGCGTTCGCCGATGCCGCATGCGCATTCGAGCGTGCAGGAGACGACCGGCGCAAAGGAAGTGCCCTACATGCTGAAGGAATCACCTTTACCAACTTGGCGCGCTACCGGGAAGCCGTGGACGCCTACGCCAGAGCTGAGCGCGCCTTCCGGGTAATTGGTGATGGCGTCGGAGAGGGAATGTCGCTTTCCAACCGCGGTGCGGCACTTCGGTCGTGGAAGCGTTTCAGCGAATCCATTGAGGTATTAACGATTGCAGTCGACGTCTTGAGCGAAGCAGGAGGCAGAGAGCTTGCGGCCCCAGCCATCCTGCAGCTCGGTGGGTCCCTCGCAGCTGCAGGCCGAAACGAAGAGGCAGTGCGGGTGTTCGCGCGAGCCGCGGAAGAGTTCGCGAGAGTTGGGGACAGGTGGGAGGAGGCCAAAGCCCTGCTGGCCCGAGGGATAGCCCTGCAAAGCGTGGGTCGCTTCCACGAGGCCGCTACAGACCTCTCTCACACCATTCCAATATTTAGCGAAGAGGGTGATAGCGAGCGTGCAGCTATGGCACGCCTGCACCTCGACGACATTCTCAAGAGATCCTCTAACCCTCGATAGGACTGCTTGGCATCTCGCCCAGTCAAGCTGTGAGAGGATGCGCTCCCCGTCGTGGATACAAAAGTGAGGCGTGTCTACCGTCGACCTCGACCGGCGCGAAATCCCTCGCCTTCAACTCTCACAGTGATGGTTCCCAGCCGTTCCAAGAACAGCTCGAACGGTGCGCCGGGGTCCTACAGCTGGACGATCTGCCGTCGGGCCTCCCCCCAGCTCCCGCGGTGAGCGCAGCGGCAGTCGCACCACGGTGCTGTATCCGCGGGCGGCGAAGTCCTCGACCTGCGGCGGCAGTTCGTCCACGGGAACGGTCACCCGCAGCGCGCTGACGTTCTCCCGCAGTTCATGCCCCAGGCCCTCCTCGTCGGGGGCGACCTGCGAGGCAATTGCATCGAAGTCCTGAGGCCGGGCGAAGCGGAAGCAGAACCCATCGAAGACCCCCGCGCCCGGGCGCGAGGCGCTGTACACCTCGGGAGCCTCGCACAGCTGCCGCACGCTTTTGAAGCCGACGCCCTTGTGGCCGATGTTCGTTGCCGGGTCCTTCGAGCTCAGCCCCAGCCGGCACATCGAGTGGGAGCGCTCCGGGCTCAACGGGTTCCCGTTGTTGGCGGTTCGGGTCGTACAGGCGGACGCCCATCAGGGTGAGGCCGGTGACGGTCTCGGACGAACGCTGCTTGCCGCCCAGCCAGTCGTAGCGGGTCGCCGGCTGGCCCGCCCGCCGCAACCACCCTCACCACCTGGAAGATCCTCGACAATGGCTCTTCCGGCTCGCACTCCGGCCCCACGCGCACGCCCGGCAAACAACTCTGGGCCTCCCCCACCAAAGGCAAGGGGACTCGTCACCGACGGTGGCCGACGGCATGGTCTACATCGGCAGCAACGACCACAACCTGTACGCGGTGCAGACATGACAATCGATTGCCCCAGGGGGTCTGGGTATCGCTGTGAGCTTGTCGCCGTCGAACTCGCCGCCAACTGGACGAGACGATGGAGGCCAGTGCGACAGTGGCCGTGGCCGTCAGTGATCCCAGTTGGCCAGAAGCACGTAGCAGCGTGACCAATTGACGGTCCAGTCGCCCTCAACCATGTAACCGGCCTGGCGTACCTGTTCCGTGACCCGTTGCAGGAGACTCCGCAGCGCTTCCAGAGTGTCACGGGCCTGAGGCCCGCTGCCGGACCCCCAGACGGGTGCGGAGTACATCACGCGCTGATCCGCCCCGCGCACCCTGATGACCTCGACGGTATGGTCGTCGTCGTTCTGGAGGGACACGTAGTAACAGCCGTCGTCCGATTCCTCGTCCGAATCGGCACCGGAGGAATCGGTGTCGTCGGTTGCGTTCAGAGGGTCTGTGACGTCGGTGCCGCAGGAGGACCACCAGAGCCGCCATGGCCCATCTGTGGTCCGTCTCTCCCTGTCCAGTCTCGCCTGGGCAACATCGGTGAGAGTGGTGAGCGCCTGGAACGAGCGCCTGTTGAAGTCGGCAGGAAGTTCGTCGCTCAGGTCGTAGATCGGATCGTCCGCCACCCCTTCGGCGAAGTCATCCACGAGCTCCAGGACGCAGTCGCCGTTGACCTCGTCCTCGTCGTTCTCGTGGTCCTCGTGATCGTCCTGGTTCTCCACCTTCGCGTACTGCCTTTTGCCAGCCTCGTATCCCCAACAGAGGCCAGGCATGCCACCATGCGCGCACGTGCACGTGTCCGCCCCCTCGGCGGCCTCGGTGTCCTCCTCAGCCTCCGAGGACACCGGGTCCGGCTCCTCACTCGGTGAGGGAGCATCCCGATACGGGTTGAGGCAGACCGCCACCAGTGAGGCTTTGCCGATGCGACTGTTGCTCAGCCACTCGGGCACGTGGTCCCGCTGTTCGACGGCACGCGCTTGCAGAGGCCGGTCGGCGGTGCGGTAGAAGGCGATGTCAAATCCGCGGTCGAGCCATTCGTCGAAGTGGTCGTCGGTCCCCGGCGCGCCGAGGCCACTCGTCTCGGCTGCACGGAACGACACCCGAGCGACAGCAAGTTCGATGGCGGGCAGGCCCGCGCGGTGTGGCTCTGTCTCGGAGGTAACGGGCATGATCAGGCAGCCTTCCGGAGTCGAAGGACCCCGGTAGCGCACTGTCCGCACCCCGGTGATCTGCGGTTCCCCACGCACCACGCATGAGGAGCGGCCGTCGCCCGGGGGCATCCGCGAAGGACAGGATGCCATCCAGCGAGCCGGGACTTGGCGCTGGAACTCACGACCGAGCGGGAAGTTAACACCCGTAGCGGTCCTTCGCAATGTGATCTGGAACCCCTTGCTTCAAAACCGGAATCGTGACAACTTGCCGCTCAGTCAACCGGCCGAGCACGGTCGGCAGATACGGCCGGTCGACCATCTCGCGCACTGTGCGACTGACCTTCCGGGCAGCATTACGCTCCCATGGCCCCATGGGAGCAGGCACCGATCTCCCTGCATGACGTGTAAGAGCTCGTAACACGATCATGTGCGTGCCTTCTTGAGGCGTCTCCAGCAGATGAGGCTGCAGGCCAGGGAGACGAGGGCGTCGTGGAGTTCGGTTC
>NZ_JBMNDR010000173.1:0-5839 GCF_052543235.1 Streptomyces sp. SAS_272
CCGCCCGCGGCACCGGCACCGGACCCGCAGGTCCGGACGCCGGGGCTCGACGACACGCAGGTGCGCGCCCTGTCGGACAAGGTCCGCACCTGCGCCGACCGCGGGGACGTGATCTCGGCCCGGCAGGCGCTCACCACGCTGAAGTCCCTCGCACCCCTTCACTCCCTGACCTGGGGTGCGGAGAAATACCTCTCCCAGACCGTCGGCGCCCCCGGCTCCTCCGCCCCGACCGCCGCCCTGCAAACCCACCAGACGCACAACGGCGCCCCGCAGGACAAGGGCCCCTTCGCCCGCGCCGAGGTCGCGCAGCGCCGCAAGGACTACCCGGCCGCGAAGCGCCATTTCCAGCAGGCCATCGAGCAGGGAGACCAGCGTGCCCGCGCGGTGCGCAGACTGGTGAACCTGCTGTCGACCCGACTGCAGAGCCGCGACGAGGCTCTGGCGCTCCTCCAGGAGCACAAGCACCTGTTCGTGACGGACGCCGAACTCTGGAACTGGTCCCAGCAGCGCAGCACCATCCTGGAACACGCAGGGCGGTGGGAGGAGGCGCTGGCCGAGCTGCGCGTCATGCTCGGCCGGGGCCCAGCCGCCGGCGACGAGCGGGTGCGACTGGTGGGCCGGATAGCCATGGCGCTGCTCAAGACCTTCCAGCCGCAGGAGGCGAGGAAGCTGCTGGAGGCCGAACTCCAGCGCGATCCCCAGCAGTTGCCGCTGCGCGCCGCCCTGGACCAGCTCATCCAGGCCATGGAGACGAACGTCTACTCCAAGGTCGATGCCGTGGTGCAGCTCCAGTACGCGGCCACGTCCCACCTCAGTCCGCTGCTGACCTTCCATCTGGACCGCTGTGAGTACCGGGGCGTGCGCGCGGAGAAGGTGGCCAAGCGGACGTTCACGGAAGACGACATCAAACGCCTGGACGACCTGGTCTCGGGGCGGGCCAAGGGACGGCTCAACAGCAACTTCCCCCGTGAGCGCGCCGACTACAACCTCTCGGCCGCCCGGATCATGCGGGATCTCGGGAGCACGGACGACCGGTTCCGCAGCCGGCTGCGCTACTTCGCGGCCGCGATGGGGGACGCGTGCGCCATCGAGGCGAAGGGCAACCCGGACGTCATCCGGACCTACTACCTCGAGTCGGTGAGCGTCAAGAGCGACTGGGACGACCTGGTGGACGTCAAGCTCCGGCAGTTGGTGATGTCGTTCACCCACAGCGGCGTGCAACTGCTCGACGCGCGTCGGCTGCCGTCCCTGGAGAAGGCGCTGGCCCTGGTGATGGCCGAGAAGCACCTGACCCGGGTGGTCCTGGTGACGCTGCTCTCGCTCCCGACGGTCGGCGAGACGGTCACCCGTCTGATCAGGCGGGTGTGGGCGGACCGGACCACACGCGAGATCTTCCAGAAGGCGCTGACGGACCACCTCGACGACGACGTCACGGTGACCGACGAGTCCAGCTTCACGCAGGCGTGGCTCGCCGCGGCGAAGGAGGACGTCCACCGTCGGAACGTCTACCACCAGATAAGCGTGCTGGCCGAGACGGTACCGGCCCTGACGGCCCTGGACCGGCACACCACGGAGCTGGACCGGATCGCCGAGGAGGTCATAGGTCTGGCCTCGGCGACGGACCGCGCCAGGATCGAGCACTGCCGTTCGGTCGTCACGGAACTGCGCCAGTACGTCCGGCAGAGCGTGTACGTCGAACGCGAGCGGCTCTTCGGCGGCACGAGCAGAACCATCCGCGCCCATGTCGAGGAGTACGAGAGCGCCCCGACAGCGCTGTCGCTGCAGATCCTGCACCCCTACCTGTGCGCGCTCGACACGGAGCTCAGGAAGCACTTCGAGGCGTACCAGCAGAGCGTGGAGCCGGAGAACCTGAAGGTGGAACTGGTCGTCGACCGGTACCTGCCCAGCGGCGGCCGGGTGGACGTCCAGCTGGAGGTGTCGAACGAGCCGGGGGCGAGCCCGGTCAGCAACGTCGTGCTGACCGTCCTGCCCAGTGACGACTACACGGCCACGGAGGCCACGATCGCGGTGGCCGAGTCCATCGGGGCCGGCGAGTCGAAGACCTGCCAGATCTCCCTGGTCGCCGGCAAGCCCACCATCGAGCAGGAACTGATCACCCTGGTCAGCCGGATCGGGTTCACGCTGCGCTCGCAGCGCCGGGTCGAGGCCGAGGTGGAGCCGAAGTCGATCCGGCTGCACACCGACACCAAGTGGACCGAGATCCCCAACCCGTACAGCGCGGGCCTGCCGGTGGAGAACCCGGACATGTTCATGGGCCGCGACCCGCTGATCGCCAACCTGGCGGAGACGGTGACGGGCCCCCACCGGGGAAGCGTGATCGTCTACGGCCAGAAGCGCGCCGGGAAGTCGTCGGTGCTCTTCCACCTGCGGGAGAAGCTGACGCTGCCGAGTCTCCCGGTGAGTTTCAGCATCCAGGACCTGGCGGGCGACATCTCCCTGGCCGACTTCCTCTACCGCATCGGCGACGACTTCCACTGGTCGATCAGCAATCTGGTCATGGACGAGGGCTGGGAGACCGATCCGCTCCCCGAGCCCAGCCTGGAACAGATCAGGCTCGCCCCCCAGCAGAAGTTCATCGAGTACATGCGTCGGCTGGTCGCGTGGCTGAAGGCGACACCGCCCCTCGCGGACAGCCATCTGGTGCTGCTGATCGACGAGTTCAGCATGGTGCACAAGGAGATCCGCAGCCGGAACCTGCCCGAGAGCTTCATGAAGGGCTGGAAGGCCATGCTCGAGAGGGGGTTCTTCCGCTGCGTCCTGGTGGGCAACGATCTGATGCCGCGATTCATCCAGGAGTTCCCCAACGAGTTCCAGGTGGCCACGGAGGCCCGGGTGTCGTATCTGGAACGCTCCTACGCGTGCAAGCTCATCGAGGACCCGATCCGGCTACCCGACGGAGCCAGCCGGTACCGGGGCAACGCCGTGGACCGCATCCTCGAACTCACCGGCCGGAGCCCCTACTACATCCAGTTGTTCTGTCACGAGCTCGTGCTCTACATGAACAGCGACGACGTGCGGGGGCCGGCCATCGGGCCCGCGGACGTCGAGGTGGTCGCGGACCGGCTCATCGTGGCTCTGGGCGAGAACGAGTTCGACAACCTGCTCACCCCGGGCGACAGCGAGGTCACCGACATCAGCGGCGAACTCGTGATGGACGTCCTCCGGGCGACCCGGAGGGAGGTCGGACGGGCCATGTACCACGTGGGTGACCCGGACGCCCATCCGGAGGCCGAGCGGGTCATCCAGGACCTGGAGCGCCGGGAAGTGCTCCAGCGTCTCTTCGGCAACCGTTACCGCATCAGCGTCGGGCTCTTCAGCCAGTGGCTGCAGCATCGATGGGCGTGAACGCGGCGGAGCCCGACGGCCCTCGGGACCTGATCGGCAACCCCTACGCGGGGTACGGCTCCCCCGTCGCGGGACCGGAGTTCGTCGGCCGCACCACGGCGTTCAGCTCGATCCGCAACCGGACGTTCACCTCGCTGGAGACGGCCTCGGTGTCGATCGTCGGACCACCTCGGGTCGGCAAGTCGAGCCTCGCCCGGCACGTCCACGACCAGCTGGCCACCGGACGCAGCGTCCGGGGCCTGACCTTCGTGCCGGTGTGGATCACGGTCAGCGGCTGCGACTCCGAGCAGTCGCTCTTCCGTGAACTCGCCTATGCCGTGCAGACCTGGATGTCGGACCGCGGCCTGCACGGCGACCGGCTGGATCCCCTGTACGAGTCCCTGTCCACGGCCGTGTCCTGGGACGACATGCGCATGCGGATGCGCACCTACATGCGCCGGCTGCGGTATCTCCGCTACCAGGTCGTGGCCGTGCTGGACGAGTTCGACGCCGCCCGGAACGTCTTCCGGCGCTCCGCTCCCTACGAATTCCTCCGCGCCCTCGCCTACGAGCCGGATGTGCGGGTCGCTCTCATCACCACCTCCCGGCGGGACCTGGCGGAGATCGTGGTGCGGTCGACGCCGGAGTTGTCCACCTTCCCGCAGATCTTCGGGCTCCCGGTGACCCTGGGATGCTTCGACGCCCGGGAACTCACGGCGCTGCTCGCGAGATCGCCGCACATCGACGCCGATCTGGGACAGCCGCTGCTGGCCTGGCTGGGCCGGGAGGTCGGAGGTCAGCCGTTTCTGGCATCCGCGCTGCTGTCCGTGCTGCACGACAGGTGGGCGGCCCACGGGATCCCGTCGCCCGCCGAACTGCCGCACCACCTCGGCGAGGCCGTCGCGACGTGCAGCCACCTGACGGTCCGCCACCACGAGCAGATGCTGGAACTGCTGCGCGACGAGAACCGGCTCACCACCCTTCTGGAGATCCTCTTCGGACCTCAGGTCACCGCACAGCCGCAGGACGCCGAGCGGCTGGCCAGGGAGGGCGTCATCCGGCCGACGGCCGACGGCTGGGAGGGGTTCTCTGAGAGCTTCCAGGAGTATCTCGGGCTGCTGGAACGGAAGTCGGACGACTGGCCGTTGTGGCAGGCGACGGAGACCGGCCTGCGGGCCGGTCTGACCGCCGCGCTGCAGGCCGCCTACGGCGACCTGTGGCTCGTCAAGCTCAGGGAGTGCCAGAAGCGGCTGATCGAGAGTTGCGAGAACCGGCAGGAGCGGGTGCGACGGGGTTTCGGGGAGCTCGCTCCGGACGAGAGCCCGCTCGACTACGCCTACCCGCAGGACCTGCTGGCCGTCATCATGATGCACTGGGAGCAACTGCGGCCTGTCCTCGGTCACTCGAAGAACGAATGGCAGGAAAGGCTGGAGCTGATCGCGCGGGTGCGCACTCCGATGGCGCACAACCGGCGCTCCGGCACCTCTCCGCTGCTCATGACGCAGTTCCGTGAGTACTGCGGGGACGTGCTGCGCTGGCTGGCTCGGCCGACGGACCAGGGTCCGCAGTCCGAGTCCACCGAGCCCTCCGAGTCCTCCGAGTCCTCCGAGTCCTCAGGGAGCCTGCGGGCGCCAGTCGTCGACGTGGATGCGGGGGCGTTCGATCAGAGCGCCGTAGACGCCGGAATCCAGCCGTAGCTCGCGGGTGCCGGGAACGGCCCGATGCTCATGGTCGGGTCGGGCGCACGTCGGGAACGCGGAGTACAGGTCGTAGCGCCGGCCCTGCGACTGGTGCACCTTCTTGACCTCCTGCACCATCGGGCCGAAGTCGGAGTCCTGGGACAGGACGATCAGCGTGGAGTACTCCTGCTGCCAGGCGCCGCGCAGGGCGAGGGAGGCGAGCCTGATGTCGGCGCCCTTCTCCTTGCGACGCCCCGCCGGGGTGTTCGACGCCCCGCAGTTCCCGCACGTCACATTGCGGTCCAACGACGTCCTGCACCGTGAGCACGCCGGCTGGTGGTAGCTGAAACGGGCCGGTTCGTGGTGCACCCCGTAGTTGCGGAGCTTGCGCAGACGCTTGCGCCAGGCGTGGAACTCCGGTGCCTCCTCGGGGCGGTTGCGGTCCGGGAGGGCCATGACGACGGCGGCTCCGCTGACGGCGTCCGCGCCCGTCTCGGCGGCCACGTGCAGGGCGAGCCGGTCGAGCGGGAACTCAGCGGCGGACCGGTACCCGAAGCACCGTAAGGCGGCGATGTAGTGATTCCATCCGTCGACCAGAACCAGGCAACCCGATCCCACCCTCCGCCCCCCTCGCGAAAGAACGTGACCCCGGCGTGGCCCCGACGGCACGGCACAGAAAAACCCCGCTGGGGGCCACAGGTCTGTTTCCAGAAGCGACGCTAGCAGCGGGGGCACTACACAGTGTAGTGAACCGGTGAGAATGCTTCAAGCGGTTGAGCCCGGGGCGGCCAGGGGGCGGGTTCCGGTGTCCGCGG
>NZ_JBMNDR010000174.1:0-5385 GCF_052543235.1 Streptomyces sp. SAS_272
TGAGGAGTAGAAGGGCAGTTCGCCGCTGCGCGGTGCGACGGGTGCGAGCGCCTCGAGGATCTGCTCCCTGATCGCTTCGGCATGGACGGAATGGGAGGCATGGTCGATGGGGATGCGCCGGTGGCGGACGTCGTGCTCCTCGCACCAGGCGGCGAGGTCGTCGAGCGCGTCGAGAGGGCCGGACAGAACGGTGTTGGCAGGGCTGTTGACCGCTCCGATGTCCAGTCCGAGATCGGCGGCGATGGTCTCGGCCCGGTCGCGCGGCACAGCCAGGGAGATCATCCCGCCCCGGCCGGCGATCTGCGAGATGAGCTGCGAGCGCAGAGTCACGATGCGCGCGCCGTCGGAGAGGGTGAGCGCGCCGGACACGGTGGCGGCGGCGATCTCGCCCTGTGAGTGACCGACCACCGCGGCGGGCCGGATGCCCGCGGCCTGCCACTGCGCGGCAAGGGACACCTTGACGGCCCAGAGAGCCGGCTGCACCACGTCGACGCGGTGGAAGTCGGGCTGCCCCGGCCCACCGCGCAACACCGCGAACAAGTCCCAGTCCACGAAGGGCCGCAGCGCCTCACGGCACTCCCCCAGACGCAGCGCGAACGGGCCGCCGTCGTCGAGGAGTTCGACGGCCATGGCAGGCCACTGGGCGCCCTGACCGGGAAAGACGAACACGGGATCGCCGAGCGGACGGCCGGCGCCACGCACCACACCGGTATCGGCGTCCTGGTCCATGTCGGCCAGCGAGCGCAGGCGTGTGACGAGTTGGGTGCGGTCGTCCCCGGTGATTGCGGCACGGTGTTCGAACACGGTTCGTGAGCCGGCGAGCATGCGCGCCACCGCGTCGGTGGGCAGGTCGGGGTGGCGTTCCAGGAAGTCCGCCAGCCGCCCGGCCTGGGCCCGCAGCGCGCCCTCACCACGCCCCGACAGCAGCATCGGCACCGCCACCCCGGACGCTTCGGCCACCGCCGCGGGAACGAGCTCCGCGGGCGCCTCCTCCAGGATCAGATGCGCGTTCGTACCACTGATCCCGAACGCCGAGACGCCGGCGCGGCGCGGTGCGCCGGTGCGCGGCCAGGGCTGATTTTCCGTCAGCAGCCGTGCTTGGCCTGTGCTCCAGTCGACGTGAGGTGAGGGTGCGTCGATGTGGAGGGTGCGCGGCAGCGTTTCGTGGCGCATTGCCATGACCATCTTGATGACGCCGGCGACGCCGGCCGCGGCCTGGGTGTGGCCGATGTTGGACTTCACCGACCCCAGCAGGAGGGGCTCCCCGGCCGGACGGTCCTGCCCGTAGGTGGCCAGGAGCGCCTGAGCCTCGATGGGGTCGCCGAGGGTGCTGCCGGTGCTGTGGGCCTCGACGGCGCTGATCTCGGCGGGGGCCAGGCCGGCCTGCGCCAGAGCGGTGCGGATCAGCCGCTGCTGCGCGGGGCCGTTCGGGGCGGTGAGCCCGTTGGAGGCGCCGTCCTGGTTCACCGCCGAACCCCGCACCACCGCCAGGACCGGATGCCCCAGCCGGCGCGCGTCCGAAAGCCGTTCCAGCAGGACCAGGCCGACGCCCTCGGCGAAGCCCGTGCCGTTCGCCCCGGCCGCGAACGCCCGGCACCGCCCGTCGGACGACATGGCACGCTGCCGGCTGAAGGCGGTGAACGTGCCGGGGGTCGACAAGACGGTGGCGCCGCCCGCGAGGGCGAGGGTGCACTCGCCCTGCCGCAGCGACTGCGCCGCCAGATGGATCGCCACCAGCGACGACGAACACGCCGTGTCCACCGTGATCGCCGGCCCCAGCAGACCCAGCAGATACGAAAGCCTGCCGGAGATCACACTGGTGGCGTTGCCCGTGAGGAGCATGCCGTCCAGCCCGTCAGGGGCTTCGTGCAGCAAGGTCGCGCCGTACTCCTGGGCGATCGCGCCGACGAACACGCCGGCCGTGCTGTTGCCGAGGGATGTCGGGTCGATGCCCGCGCGTTCGAAGGTCTCCCAGGCCGTCTCCAGCAGCAGCCGCTGCTGCGGATCCATCGCCAGCGCCTCACGCGGCGATATCCCGAAGAACGCCTCGTCGAACCGCCCGGCGCCCTCCAGGAAGCCACCGCTGCGGGAATAGGAAGTGCCGGGTTTGTCCGGGTCGGGGTCGTACAGGGCGTCCAGGTCCCAGCCGCGGTCGGTGGGGAAGTCGCCGATCGCGTCGGTTCCGGAGCGCAGCAGTTCCCACAGGTCCTCCGGGCCCGCGACCCCGCCGGGCAGGCGGCATCCCATCGCGACGATGGCGATGGGGTCCGCGTCCGTCGTGGCGCTCGGCCGGAGCGCCGGGAGGGGCGCCGCCGCCGTGGCTCCGTCGCGGCTCTCGGCCAGGTGCTCGGCCAGGGCCTTCGGGGTCGGATGGTCGAAGACCACGGTCGGGGCCAGCCGGAGGCCGGTCGCGGTGTTGAGGCGGTTGCGCAGCTCGACGGCGGAGAGCGAGTCGAAGCCGATGTCCTTGAACGCGCTGTCGGCGCGTACGGCCTGCGCAGACTCGTGTCCCAGGACCGCTGCGGCGTGCCGGCGCACCGCGTCGAGCAGGGCGCGTTCGGCCTCCTTCGAGGAGAGTCCGGCGAGCCAGGCGCCGGTGTTCTCGGCGTCACCGGATTCGACGGCGGCGGTACGCCGCGTGACAGCGCGGACGAGTCCGCTCAGCAGGGTGGGCACCCCGCCGGAACGCCGTCGCAGGGCGGCGTGGTCGAAGAGGGCGGCCACGAAGGCGGCGCCTCGCCGGGCGACGGCGGCGTCGAGCAGTGCCAGTCCCTGCTCGGCTTCGAGCGACCGGACGCCGTTGCGGGCGATGCGGACGCGGTCGGTGGCGCCGAGATGTGCGGTCAGACCGCCCGCCTCCCAGAGGCCCCAGGCCACCGCGGTGGCGGGCAGTCCGAGCGAGCGCCGGTGCTCCGCGAGGGCGTCGAGGAAGGCGTTGGCCGCGGCGTAGTTGGCCTGTCCGGGACCGCCCAGGATGCCGGCGACCGACGAGAACATGATGAAGTGCTTCAGGTCGGCGTCACGCGTGAGGTCGTGCAGGTGCAGTGCCGCGTCCACCTTGGGCCGCAACACGGTGGCGACCTGCTCCGGGGAAAGACCGGACACCGTCCCGTCGTCGAGGACCCCGGCGCTGTGCACCACGGCGGTCACGGGCCGGTCGAGGCCGGCGAGCACCGTTGCCAGCGCCTCCCGGTCGGCCACGTCGCACGCTTCGACGGTCACGGACGCGCCCAGGGCGGTGAGTTCGTCGATCAGGTCGGCGGCGCCGTCGGCTGTGCGTCCGCTTCTGCTCAGCAGCAGCAGGTGACGGGCGCCGTGGGCGGCGACCATGTGCCGGGCGACGAGCCGGCCGAGGCCGGTGGTTCCGCCGGTGACGAGGGTGACGCCCTCGGGATCGAGCGTCCGCGGTCCTTCGGACGCGAGGTCGGCTGCACGCGTCAGGCGGGGTACCAGAACAAGGCCTGCGCGAACGGCGGTCTGCGGTTCACCGGACGCGGCCGCGGCGCGCAGCCCCGCCACGTCCGCGGCGAGGGAGTCCGCCTCGGGGTCCAGGTCGATCAGGACGAGACGTCCGGGGTGTTCGGCCTGCACCGTCCGGGCGAGACCCCACACGGGGGCCCCGGCCAGGTCGGCGACGCCGGACGCGGGCCCGGCGGCGACGGCGCCACGGGTCGCGAGAACAAGACGGGTGCCCTCGTACCGTTCGTCGCGCAGCCAGTGCTGCACCTGGGCGAGGACGACCTGCACGCGTGTATGGACCGCGGCCGCGGTGTCGGTCGCGGTGTCGGCGGTTTTTGGCCCGGGACGGTCACAGAGCACGAGCAAGGTGTCGGGCGCGGGCCCCGTGGCGGCCGCCGTCAGGTCCGGCGCCCCGTGCGCGTCGAAGCCCGCGTCGGTGAGGGCGGAGGCGAGGTGCGCGGCGTCGGGTCCCACCGCCAGCCATCGGCCCGCGGGCTGCGGCTCGGGCGCGGTCGGCACAGGCTGCCACTGCGTATGCAGCAGCATCTGCCGGACGGTCTCCCCCTCCGCGGAAGCGGCTTCCGCCATGGGCCGCGTCGACAAGGTGCCCACGGAGACGACGAGGGCTCCTGCCGGGTCCACGGCGAGCAGCGCGACGCCCTCCGGCTCCGGCCGGGTCAGCCGGACGCGCAGCGTGGTGGCCCCGGCCGCGTGCAGTCGTACACCGTGCCAGGAGAACGGCAGGTTGAGCGGCCCGGATGCGTCCTTGTCCACCTCGCCCAGGACGTCGGGGTGCAGGGCGGCGTCCAGCAACGCCGGGTGCAGGCTCCAGCCGTCGGCTGTCTCCTCCTCGGGCAGGGCGATTTCGGCGAAGACTTCCGCGTCCGTGTGCCACACGGCTCGCAGGCCTCGAAACGCGGGGCCGTAGCCGTATCCGGCCTGGGCCATCCGCTCGTAGGCGTCCTCGACGGGCATCGCTCGCGCGCCCTGCGGCGGCCAGGTCGCGAGCGCTTCGGCGGCGGCGGTGTCATCCGGCAGGACGGGGACCAGGAAGCCGTGGGCATGCCGGGACCACAGTGGGTCGGCCGTCGATTCGGCGCCGCTCTGCGGCGCGGAGTGGACGCTCACCGCGCGGCGTCCCGACGCGTCCGGTGCGCCGACGGTCACCTGCAGGCTGACGGTCTGCTGTGCGGCGACGACGAGCGGGGCCTCGAGGACCAGTTCTTCCAGACAGGGGGCGCCCACCTCGTCACCCGCCCGGATCGCGGCCTCGACGAAAGCCGTTCCGGGAAACAGGACGGACCCGCGCACCACGTGGTCGGCAAGCCATGGATGCGTGGCCGCGGAGACCCGCCCGGTGAACACCACGCCTTCCTCGTCCGCGCGGTGGATCGCGGCGCCCAGCAGCGGGTGGACGACGGGGCGCAGGCCGAACGACTGCGGGTCGCCGCCTGTCGGTGTGTGGAGCCAGTGGTGGGTGCCTTGGAAGGGGTAGGTGGGCAGGTCGGGGTGGACGGGCTCGGAGGCCGGGTGGAGGGTGACGCCTTGTGTCCATGCGGTGCTGAGGGCGTGCGTCCAGTCCTGCGGGTCACCGTGGTCACGGTGCAGTGTGGCGAGGACCGCGGGATGTTCGGTGAGGTCGTCGAGCGCCTCGAGTGTCTCCTGCGTCGGGAGGGTGAGGACGGGGTGGGGGCTCACCTCGACGAAGGCGGTGATGCCGGCGTGCGCCAGCGCACGGGTGGCGGCCTGGTAGTCGACCGTGTGGCGCAGATTGCGGTACCAGTAGTCGGCGTCGAGTCGGGCGCCGTCGACGGGACCGCCGTCGAGTGAGGAGTAGAAGGGCAGTTCGCCGCTGCGCGGTGCGACGGGTGCGAGCGCCTCGAGGATCTGCTCCCTGATCGCTTCGGCATGGACGGAATGGGAGGC
>NZ_JBMNDR010000175.1:0-5363 GCF_052543235.1 Streptomyces sp. SAS_272
GGGGCAGGTCAACGACCTGCCCCCCCCCGGGCTTGGTGAGATTGGTACCTAGTGCTGGGCCTTCTTGCGGTGGACGCGGATGCTGGCGGGGGCACCAAGGTAGTTGCAGTCCGCCCCGGGACACCGCTCCCAGTTGCCGTTCTCGACAGCCGCCTCGCGGACGCCGTTGTCGGGCCCGAACCCGTGGTGTGCGATGAGTCGGGCGACGGAGTTGTCGTATCGGGCCGCCAGGAGGGCCGCCTCTGCGATCTTGTCGTGTCCCTGGGAGAAGAAGGAGCCGAGGCCGACCTCGTTCCCGCATCCGCACCAACAAGTACCCGTCGGCATCAGCCGCGTTTCGCTCTTCGTCATGGCTTCAAGGTACTCCTTCTAGGAGGTGCGTCAAGGATGTAGTCCTAGAAAGGTCTCCTAGGGGATCGCGACTGCCGCAGTAAATGCCGGATTTACTGCGGCAGGACCTCTACCGTGATCACCGCGACCTGCGGCGGGTGATTCCGGCCGTCGGGGTGAGGTGTACGCATTTACTGCGGCAGAGCAGGGAAGCGGGGCGCGCTCCGGCTGCCGCGCGCCCGGGTGGTGCCCCTGTCCGCCCCGCCCTCGTCGTACACCGCGGCGGTCGAGCGGTACCTCACCGGCGCGGGCATCGCCAAGTCCTCCGCGCGGATCTATCGGATCTCGCTGACGACCTGGGGGTGGATGCTCGCCGGCGAACCGGCGCCCACCGGACCCGCCCGCCGGGGTATGTGGGGCGTTCCACCCGGTCGCCGTGCGCCGCGAGAGATAGGTCCGCATGGCGTGCTGCGCGACCTCCGCGAACTCTGTCCTCATCCACTGGGGCAACACATGCTCGGCGGACATTGGGCCGCAGGCCCCACAGAATACGCACGTTGCAGGCATTCCAGGGAGGTTAGGGGCAACACCGCGACCAGCGACCAGGATTGGGACCGCGTGGCTCCTTGAACGGACCGCGCGCGCCTCTGTGCTGCTGCCGGGCCGTGCGTGGCCCGGCAGCGGGGCGAGGGGCCGGCTCGTCGCCCCGTTCGGCAGCTGCCTCCTAGTACTGCAACGGTGGTTGTTCTGAGTGCTGGGCAGTTTTCAGGGACTGTGTCCGCGTCGTTTGTAGTGGCTGATGCGGGCTTGGTGTTGGCGTCGTCGTCGCCAGTGTGACCAGTGCAGAACGTCATCGACCGGGGTGGGGCGGCGGTTGGTGAGGCGAGTGATCAGGCGTCGGATCTCGGCGAGGCTGAGGTGGATGAGCTGGGAGGATCCGTTTCTGCTTTGTCCGTGTCCAGCTGGCGGGCCCGCAGGACGGTCAGACACGCGTGGGCGGCCATGGCGAGGGTCATGTGGCGGTGCCAGCCGGGGTAGCGGCGGACCTGGTAGTCGTCCAGGCCGCATTCCTGCTTCGCGGTCTGGAAGCATTCTTCGACTGCCCATCGGCTGCCCGCGATGCGGATCAGTTCGTCCAGCGTGGTGTCGGCGGGGC
Organism: Streptomyces sp. SAS_272; assembly: GCF_052543235.1. Classification (NCBI taxonomy): domain Bacteria; kingdom Bacillati; phylum Actinomycetota; class Actinomycetes; order Kitasatosporales; family Streptomycetaceae; genus Streptomyces; species Streptomyces sp. SAS_272. Next base: position 1,487 of record NZ_JBMNDR010000175.1, read on the forward strand.
AGTAGGCGATGTAGTAAGAGATCTCCTCTGGCCTGCTGACGCTGCGGCGGGCGAGGACCCAGTGCCGGCGGTCCTCGCGGTGCCAGGGCCTCACTTCGACGCGAGCCCAGTCGTAGATCCGCCGGCCGTGGGCGCCCTCGCCGCAGGAACGGCGTTTCCACTTCTGCCGTGGCAGGCCGGGGAACAGGTCGTGGACGGGGTGGTCTATGGACCAGCGGGTGACGACCGTGTCGTGCCGGGTGGTGGCCATGACGTGGAAGACGTCGGCCTGCTCCAGCTCGAACCGCCAGCCCTTGCTGTAGCCGTAGGCGGCGTCCGCCGTCACCCAGCCGAACGGGACCTCCTCGGCGATGGCCCGGCGGACCATCGCCTTGGCCATGGCCACCTTCGTCTCGAAGGCAACGTCATCGTCGATGCCGGCCCGCCGGCACCGCTCGCGGTCATCGGTCCAAGAAGTAGGCAGATACAGCCGCCGGTCGATCAGCGTCCGTCCCCGCGGTGCTGCGTAGGCGAGGAACACACCGATCTGGCAGTTCTCGGTGCGACCCGCGGTGCCGGAGTACTGCCGCTGTACCCCGGCCGAGCGGATGCCCTTCTTCAGGAAGCCGGTGTCATCGACGATCAGGACCGCGTCCCGGTCTCCGATGTGCTCGACGACGTAGTCGCGCACGTCGTCCAGGACCTCATCCGCGTCCCACTCGATCCGGTTCAGCAACCGGTGGATGCGATCGGGACCCGCATGCCCGGCCTCCTCCGCCAGCGTCCAGCCGTTCTTCCGCTCCAGCGGCGCGACCAGACCCCGCATGTAAGCCAGCGCCGACTGACGCGGCTCCTCCCGGTTGAACCGGTGCACGAACCGCTCATGCAATGCGTCCAGTTCACCCGCCCACAACCTGACTCCAGCAAGGTCCCCACCCATACCCGCACCAACGACGGAACTGGCCAGCAGTCACCGAAAGGACCGTTGCAGTACTAGGGCCTGTTTCAGGTTCGGATCATGTTGGACGGAGGCTACGGATCCAGATCACGGCACCGCGTAAGTGGAGTCCGGCGAGGTAGCTGGTGGCGGTCTTGTCGTAGCGGGTGGCCAGGCCCCGCCACTCCTTGATCTTGTTGATGCAGCGTTCGACGGTGTTGCGGTCCTTGTACAGGTCCGGATCGTGACCGACCGGGCGGCCGCCACGCGAGCCCTTCTTCTTGCGGTTGGCGGCCTGGTCGGTCTTCTCCGGGATGACGCCGCGGATGCGGCGTCGCCGCAGGTAGGCGCGGTTGGCGCGGGAGGAGTACGCCTTGTCCGCCGCGACGGCGCCGGGCCGGGTGCGCGGGCGGCCGACCGGGCCACGCACTCTGATGCCCTCCAGCACCGGGACGAAGCGGGGGCTGTCGGCGGCCTGTCCCGGCGTGACGATGAACGACAGTGGCCGGCACCGGCGTTCGGCCGCGAGGTGGGTCTTGGTGGTCAGCCCGCCCCGGGAACGGCCCAGTTCAGCCGCGCGGAGCCGGGCTCTGCGCCGCCGCCGCAAACGCCGCCGCTCCTCACGCGCCACGTCATCACCGTCCCCGTGTGGCGGCACTATTGACGCGCTTTGCCCCTTTCGAGAAGCCCCTTTTCCTCAGTGACAGCCTTCTCCAGCTCCTCCAGCAGTTCGGGGTCGACGGCCATTCCTGCCGCGTGATGATGAGCGCGCGCGACCGTGGAATCCACGCTGACCAGGTCGAGATCGACCTGTCCACGGGCCGCCGCCTCGGCGATCATCCCCTCCATCAGCGCCCGGAAGGTCCCGGCCACCGCCCAACGCTGGAACGCGCCGTAAACGGTCGACCAGGAGCCGTACTCCTCAGGCACGTCCCGCCAAGGACACCCAGCCCTGAACCGCCACATCACGGCATTGAACAACCGCCGCAGGTCAGGGACCGGGCCACGCTCGCCCACCGGCAAGAACAGCTCGACCAACTCCCACTCGGCATCAGAGAGATCACCACGCGCCACCCTCGACAACTACCAGGCCCAGCCGCCCGGCACCGGCGAATCCCCAAACCAATGATCCGAACCTGGAACACGCCCTAGTCGTCCTCACGGCCGGGCCCCGCGCGAGGGGTAAGCCCATGAGCCAGGCTCAGGGAGCAAGCAACTCCACCAGTGGGTTCCGAGGTCCAGACGTGGCGAGATCTCGTGGTGCAGAATCCGTCGTTATGGATTCACCATCTTCCGACATACCTTCCCGAAGACGACGGCTCAGACGGCTGCTGCGCCTCGCATGGCACGGGGGCAAACTCTTCATAGCAGGTTCCGTGCTCCTCCTGCTGGCGGCCGGCTTTGTCTACGGAGCGTTCTTCGCGGACACCGACGAGAGCAACAACCCCATGGAGCAGCCGGTGCCAGAGGCGGGTGACTGCATCGCCGCCGACCGGTACTTTCCGATCACCGTTTCCTGCGACGATCCCGATGCGACCGTCCAGGTTGTCCAGGTCATCGACGGGGACAACGCCTCTCAGTGTGCGCTCGTCCCCGAAGCCACCGAAGTCCTCCAGCACGAGTCCGTCCTGAAGGTGGGGGGTGCCGACGGTATCGATGTAGGTGATGCCGAGATCCGGACACTCTGTGTGAAGGAGCTCACAGGCAACTGAGAAGCGGGCCAGCCCGGTGTCCGGGCAGACGTCGCGCGGGCTGAGGACCTGAGGACACAAACACTGTGTTCACGCAGAGCAACGACGTGTCTATGACTGGTCCGGCGCTGACCCGAGCTACTGACTACTGCGAATCGCATGGCCTCGACCCGCGATGTTCGCTGGCAAAAGGGCGGAGAGGGCGCTTCCGGCTACGAGAATGGGAAGCGCCACGAAACCCTCGGCTCAACTGGTGGCATGCTCCTCTGCGTTTGGGTCGCCGGCATCCCGCATGAGCTGGTACATGCGCTTCTTGAACTCGCTGCTCAGCGGTTCGCTGTCGACGTCCACGCCGTCGTCTGGGGTGAAGTCCCAGTTGAAACCGATGCTGCCGCGTCGTCCGGTGCTCTGGGTCACCGTGACACCACGGCCATCCTGCAACAGTTCGATGCGGTGCGTGGCCACGGTCCTGTCCGGCACGCGTGTCAAGAGTTCGGGGCCGACCTCGGAACGGCCGTTGCGTTGGTACGGCATGAACGCGAAGGAGTTGCTGTCCCACAGGTGGACCACGATGAGCTTGGCCATCGGCCCCAGCAGCGCGTACTGGAGGCCGGCCGCCATGTCGTCCGGCGACGGCGGCGGTGTGTAGCTCACTCTTGCGATGTCATCGAACAGCAGGCGGTTCATTGTGCGCGTATCTCCGTTGCGCACGAGGTACAGCGCCCGGTCAGAGACTACGACGTCGACGCGTACACCGCGGTTGCGGAACAGTTCACCAAGGTCGCCGCCGGTACGACAGATGTCGAAGGCGACGAGTTGTTCGTCTTGTTCCATGCGCGGCGCGAGTCCTCGCGCCGCGCGGGCCAGAGCCCGGCGAGTCAGGAATTCCTTGAACACTGGGTGAATGTAGGCCCTTTCCGCTCACTTCCAACAGGGCTGTGCAGCACGGCCCCGGCGTAGTTGTGTGATGTCCGGTTCCGTGCCGGTTGGTCAGATGCCGTAGACGGCGAAGGCGTCCTTGTGGTGGAGGAGGTCGCGGCGGGCGCGGGCGATGTTGGCGCGTCCGGCGAGGCGGATGGTGCTGATCGCCAGGTTGCGGAAGCCGGCCAGGGCTCGGGGTGCTGTACCGGTCCTGACCTGGGAGTTGTCTTCTCGGAAGGTGACGTCTCGCACCCAGTGGATCTTGTTCTCCACGGTCCAGTGGAACCTCTAGAGACCTGAAAGATCATCAGAAGTCGCGCTCGTTTGCCACCTCACCCCGAACGGGCAA
>NZ_JBMNDR010000176.1:0-4316 GCF_052543235.1 Streptomyces sp. SAS_272
TCGGCGACGCCGGCCGCATCGTCTCCCTGGAGCACTTCGGCGCCTCCGCCGACGGCAAGGTCCTCTTCCAGGAGTACGGCTTCACTCCCGAGAACGTGGCGGCTCAGGCGCGGGAATCCCTCGCCGCCGCCCAGCGCTGACGCTCACACACGACCCGTAGGAGATGTAATTCCATGACAGACGCACTCAAGCGCCTCTCCGAGGAGGGCGTCGCGATCTGGCTGGACGACCTGTCGCGCAAGCGGATCACGTCCGGCAACCTCGCCGAGCTGATCGACCAGCAGCACGTCGTGGGCGTCACCACCAACCCGTCGATCTTCCAGAAGGCGATCTCCCAGGGCGACGGCTACGACCAGCAGCTCTCCGACCTCGCCTCCCGCGGGGTCACGGTCGAAGAGGCCATTCGCATGATCACGACGGCGGACGTCCGCGACGCCGCCGACATCCTGCGCCCGGTCTTCGACGCCACCGGCGGCCAGGACGGCCGGGTGTCCATCGAGGTGGACCCGCGTCTCGCGCACCACACCAAGCCGACGGTCGCCGAGGCCAAGCAGCTCGCGTGGCTGGTCGACCGCCCCAACACGCTGATCAAGATCCCGGCCACGATGGGCGGCCTCCCGGCCATCACCGAGGTCATCGGCCTCGGCATCAGCGTCAACGTCACGCTGATCTTCTCCCTCGAGCGCTACCGCCAGGTCATGGACGCCTACCTGTCCGGCCTGGAGCAGGCCAAGGATCGCGGCCTGGACCTGTCGAAGATCCACTCCGTGGCGTCCTTCTTCGTGTCCCGCGTGGACACCGAGATCGACAAGCGCCTCGACGCGCTCGGCACCGACGAGGCCAAGGCCGCCCGCGGCAAGGCCGGCCTCGCCAACGCCCGCCTCGCCTACCAGGCGTACGAGGAGGTCTTCGCCGGCGAGCGCTGGGCCGCGCTGGAGAAGGCGGGCGCCAACAAGCAGCGTCCGCTGTGGGCCTCCACCGGCGTGAAGGACCCCGCGTACAAGGACACCCTGTACGTGGACGACCTGGTGGCGCCGAACACGGTGAACACCATGCCGGAGGCGACCCTGTTCGCGGCCGAGGACCACGGCGACATCACCGGCAACACCGTCGCCGGCACCTACGAGCAGGCCCGCGCCGAGATCGACGCCGTCGAGAAGCTGGGCATCTCCTACGACGAGGTGGTGCAGCTCCTCGAGGACGAGGGCGTCGACAAGTTCGAGGCGTCCTGGAACGACCTGCTCAAGTCGACCGAGGCGGAGCTCCAGCGCCTCGCCCCCTCGAAGGGCTGAGAATTTGTCGAGCAGCAACCCGCTGCGTGACCCCGCCGACCGACGGCTCCCGCGTATCGCGGGGCCGTCGGGCCTGGTCATCTTCGGCGTCACGGGCGATTTGTCCCGGAAGAAGCTCATGCCCGCCGTGTACGACCTCGCCAACCGGGGTCTGCTGCCGCCGGGCTTCTCCCTGGTCGGTTTCGCCCGCAGGGAGTGGGAGCACGAGGACTTCGCGCAGGAGGTCCACGACGCCGTCAAGGAGCACGCCCGCACGCCCTTCCGCGAGGAGGTCTGGCAGCAGCTCGTCCAGGGCATGCGCTTCGTGCAGGGCACCTTCGACGACGACGACGCGTTCGACCGGCTGCGCGCCACGATCGACGAACTCGACCGGGCTCAGGGGACGGGCGGCAACTTCGCCTTCTACCTCTCGGTGCCGCCGCGTTCCTTCCCGGTGGTCATCAAGCAGCTGAAGAAGCACGGCCTGGCCGACCAGCAGAACGGCTCCTGGCGACGCGCGGTCATCGAGAAGCCGTTCGGCCACGACCTCGCCTCGGCCGAGGAGCTCAACAAGGTCGTCCACGAGGTCTTCGGCTCGGACCAGGTCTTCCGCATCGACCACTACCTGGGCAAGGAGACCGTCCAGAACATCCTGGCGCTCCGCTTCGCCAACACCATGTTCGAGCCGATCTGGAACCGGTCCTTCGTGGACCACGTGCAGATCACCATGGCCGAGGACATCGGCATCGGCGGCCGGGCCGGCTACTACGACGGCATCGGCGCCGCCCGCGACGTCATCCAGAACCACCTCCTGCAGCTCATGGCGCTGACCGCCATGGAGGAGCCCGCATCCTTCGACGCGGACGCGCTGGCCGCGGAGAAGACCAAGGTCCTCGGCGCCGTCCGGCTGCCGAAGGACCTGGGCCGCGACACCGTGCGCGGTCAGTACGCGGCGGGCTGGCAGGGCGGCGAGAAGGCCGTCGGCTACCTCGAAGAGGACGGCATCGACCCCAAGTCGAAGACCGACACCTACGCGGCCGTCAAGCTGGGGGTGGACAACCGCCGCTGGGCGGGCGTCCCGTTCTACCTGCGCACCGGCAAGCGGCTCGGCCGGCGGGTCACCGAGATCGCGGTCGTCTTCCAGCGGGCCCCGCACTCCCCCTTCGACTCCACGGCCACCGAGGAGCTCGGGGCGAACGCCATCGTCATCCGGGTCCAGCCGGACGAGGGCATCACGGTCCGCTTCGGCTCCAAGGTGCCCGGCACCTCCATGGAGATCCGGGACGTGTCGATGGACTTCGCCTACGGCGAGTCGTTCACCGAGTCCTCCCCCGAGGCGTACGAGCGGCTGATCCTGGACGTGCTGCTGGGCGACTCGAACCTCTTCCCGCGCACCGAGGAGGTCGAGCTGTCCTGGAAGATCCTCGACCCGATCGAGCAGCACTGGGACAAGAACGGCAGGCCCGCACAGTACCCGTCGGGCACCTGGGGACCGGTCGAGGCCGACGAGATGCTCGAGCGAGACGGACGGAGCTGGCGCCGGCCATGAAAACGGACCTCACGGACACCACTGCCAGCAAGATCAACAAGGCGTTGGTGCAGGGCCGCCGTGCGATAGGCACTCCCGCCGTCGGCATGGTGCTCACCCTCGTCGTCGTCACGGACGAGGAGAACGCCTACGACGCCCTGAAGGCCGCCGACGACGCGTCGCACGAGCACCCCTCGCGCACGCTCGTGGTCATCAAGCGCGTCTCCCGCTCCTCCCGTGGCCGCACCCAGTCCCGCCTCGACGCCGAGGTGCGGCTGGGCGCGGACGCCGGCAGCGGCGAGACGGTCATCCTCAGGCTGTACGGCGAGGTCTCCGACCACGCCCAGTCCGTCGTGCTGCCGCTGCTGCTGCCCGACGCACCCGTGGTGGTCTGGTGGTCGGTGGACGCTCCGCGCGACCCCGCGGGCGATCCGCTGGGCGCGCTGGGCCAGCGCCGGGTCACCGACAGCTACACGGCGGAGAAGCCCGTCGACGAGCTGCGCTCGCGCGCCGAGAGCTACGAGCCGGGCGACACCGACCTCGCGTGGGCCCGGATCACCCCTTGGCGTTCCATGCTGGCCGCCGCGCTCGACCAGGTCAGCTGCGAGATCGTGTCCGCCGAGGTGGCGGGCGAGGAGTCCAACCCGAGCGTCGAGCTGCTCGCCATGTGGCTCGCCGACCGACTCCATGTGCACGTCCGGCGCGCGGTCTCGGCCGGACCCGGTCTGACCCAGGTGCGGATGGAGACCACCGGCGGCCCGATCACACTGCACCGGTCGGACGGGGCGATGGCCACCCTGGCGCTGCCCGGCCAGCCGGACCGGGCGGTCGCGCTCAAGCGCCGGGAGACGTCCGAGCTGCTCGCGGAGGAGCTGCGCAGGCTCGACCCCGACGACACGTACGCGTCCGCCCTGCGGTTCGGCGTGGACCGGCTGGGCGGTCTCCAGTCGGCCGCCGAGCGGGTGGCGGAGCGGGCCGAGGCGGCCTCCCAGCCGCCGCCCTCCCTCCCCGTCCGCGGGGTGCCGGAACCGGCTGCCGCCGGCCGTGACTCCGCTCCGGCGGCCCCGGCCGCCGCGCCCGGCCCCGGTGACGCCGACCGGCCGTCTCCGGCGCAGATGCCCCCGGTCAGGAAGGCGGATCCGCAGTGAAGACGCCCCAGCTGGTCGTGCACCGCGACAAGGAGCTGATGGCACAGGCCGCGGCGGCCCGTCTGATCACGAAGATCGTGGACGCCCAGGCCTCCCGTGGCCAGGCGTCCGTGGTCCTCACCGGCGGCCGCAACGGCAACGGTCTGCTGGCCGCGCTGGCCGCCGCGCCCGCCCGTGACGCCGTCGACTGGAGCCGTCTCGACCTGTGGTGGGGCGACGAGCGGTTCCTGCCCGAGGGCGACCCGGAGCGCAACGACACGCAGGCCCGTGAGGCCCTGCTGGACTCCGTCCCCGTGGACCCGAAGCGCGTGCACGCCATGCCCGCGTCGGACGGTCCGCACGGCGCCGACGTGGAGGAGGGGGGGGGGG
>NZ_JBMNDR010000176.1:4326-5049 GCF_052543235.1 Streptomyces sp. SAS_272
TCTCGGCCGCGGCCGCCTACGCCGAGGAGCTGGCCCGCGCGGCCGGTCCCGAGAACCACGGCGCGGTGCCGTCCTTCGACGTGCTGATGCTGGGCGTCGGCCCGGACACCCATGTGGCCTCGCTCTTCCCGGAGCTGCCGGCCGTGCGGGAGACCGAGCGCACGGTGGTGGGCGTGCGCGGTGCGCCCAAGCCCCCGCCGACCCGGGTCACCCTCACGCTCCCGGCGATCCGCGCGGCCCGTGAGGTGTGGCTGCTCGCGGCCGGCGAGGACAAGGCCCAGGCCGCGGCGATCGCCCTGTCCGGAGCGGGCGAGATCCAGGCCCCGGCCGCGGGAGCCCGGGGACGCGCCCGCACCCTGTGGCTGCTGGACTCGGCGGCGGCCTCGCAGCTGCCGAGGTCGCTGTACCCGCCGGCTTCGTCGTAACGCCTTCTCCGCAACAGCGGTCGACGCCGGGTCCCCTGCAGGGACCCGGCTTCGACTCGTTCAGCGCACCGTCAGAAGAGACGCTCCGGTCCTGGCCGCCTCACCGTCGGCCGCGCAGCTCCCGGTACTCGGCGACGAGAGCCCGGGTGGACGCGTCCAGGCCGGGGACGTCGGCGCCTTCGGTGAGGGCGGGCTCGACGCGCTTGGCGAGGACCTTGCCGAGCTCCACGCCCCACTGGTCGAAGGAGTCGATGTTCCAGATCGCGCCCTGTACGAACACCTTGTGCTCGTAGAGGGC
>NZ_JBMNDR010000177.1:0-4967 GCF_052543235.1 Streptomyces sp. SAS_272
CGCCACCCCGAACGAACGCCACAACTCAGCCAACGACACCATCACCGCCCACAACGCCGGCTGCACCACGTCCACCCGCTCCAACAACGCCCCATCCCCCTCCCCCAGCAGCACCTCCAGCAGATCCCACTCCACGAACTCCGCCAACGCCCGCCCGCACTCCTCCAACCGGGCACGGAACACCGGCGCCTCGCCATACAGCCCCGCAGCCATCCCCAACCACTGCGACCCCTGCCCCGGAAACACGAACACCGTCCGACCCGAAGCGACCGGGCGGGAGGAGGTGTTCTCGGTGACGGTCCTGACGCCGTCCAGCAGGGTCGTCCGGTCGGCGCCGACGACGACTGCGCGGTGGTCGAAGGGGGTGCGGTGGTGGACGAGGGCGGATCCGATCGCGGCGATGTCCACGTCGGGGTGAGCGGCGGCGAACTCGGCGAGCCGTGCGGCCTGTTCACGCAGCGCGGCGGCCGACTTCCCGGACAGCGCCCACGGCACGACGGCGCCCGAGGCGGCCTCGCCGGGGCCGGCCACGCTCTCGGGCGTCTCCTGCGGGGGCGCCTGTTCCAGGATCAGGTGCGCGTTCGTGCCGGAGATCCCGAACGCGGAGACGGCCGCGCGGCGCGGGCGCCCGAGTTCGGGCCAGGGCCGTTCCTCGGTCAGCAGCTCGACGGCCCCGAGGTCCCAGTCGACGTGCGGTGTCGGCCGGTCGACGTGGAGGGTCCGCGGCAGCGTGCCCCGGTTCATGGAGACCACCATCTTGATCACGCCCGCGACGCCGGCGGCCGCCATGGTGTGACCGATGTTCGACTTCAGCGAGCCCAGCCACAGCGGCTGCTCGGGCGTGTGCTCGCGCCCGTAGGTGGCCAGCAGGGCCTGCGCCTCGATCGGGTCGCCGAGCCTGGTGCCCGTGCCGTGCGCCTCCACCGCGTCCACGTCCGCACCCGACAGACCCGCGTTCGCCAGCGCCTGACGGATCACCCGCTGCTGCGACGGCCCGTTCGGCGCGGTCAGGCCGTTGCTGGCGCCGTCCTGGTTGACGGCGCTGCCGCGGATGACGGCCAGCACCTCGTGGCCGTTGCGGCGGGCGTCGGACAGCCGCTCGAGGAGGAGCACGCCGACGGCCTCGCCCCAGCCGGTGCCGTCCGCGCCGGCGGCGAACGCCTTGATGCGCCCGTCCTTGGCCAGTCCGCGCTGTCGGGAGAACTCCGTGAAGAAGCCGGGGGTCGGCATCACCGACACGCCGCCGGCCACGGCGAGGGAGCATTCGCCGCCGCGCAGCGCCTGTGCGGCCTGGTGGAGCGCGACCAGCGACGAGGAGCAGGCGGTGTCGATGGTGAGGGCGGGTCCTTCCAGGCCCAGGAAGTAGGCGAGGCGGCCGGACAGGACGCTGGTCGTCTTGCCGGTCAGCATCAGGCCGTCGACGCCGTCCGACGCCTCGTGCATGGGTGAGCCGTACTCCTGGGACAGGGCGCCGACGAAGACACCGGCCTGGCTGCCCTGGAGCGACTCGGGGCGGATGCCCGCGCGTTCGAAGGCCTCCCAGGCGGTCTCCATGAGCAGGCGCTGCTGGGGGTCCATGGCGAGGGCCTCGCGCGGGCTGATCCCGAAGAACTCCGCGTCGAACCCGGCGGCGTCGTAGAGGAACGACCCCTTGGTGACGTAGCTCTTGTTGGACCGGTCCGGGTCGGCGTCGTGCAGGGTGTCGAGGTCCCAGCCGCGGTCGGTGGGCAGGTCGCCGACGGTGTCCCGGCCGGAGGTGAGGAGGTCCCACAGAGCCTGCGGGGTGGACACGCCGCCGGGCAGGCGCAGGCCGAGGCCGACGATGACGACCGGGTCGTCGCCGGTGTGCAGGGCGGCCGCGGGCGCCGTCGGCGCGGCGGCGGAGCCGGCGCTGACGTCGTCGCCGAGTTCGCTGCGCAGGTGGGCGACCATCGCCGCCGGGGTCGGGTGGTCGAAGACGGCGGTGGCCGACAGGCGCAGTTTCGTGGTCTCGTTGAGGCGGTTGCGCAGTTCGACCGAGGACAGCGAGTCGAAGCCGAGCGTCTTGAACTTGCTGTCGGCGCGGATCGTGTCGGTCGAGCCGTGCCCGAGGACGGCGGCGGCGTGGCCGCACACGCTCTCCAGGAGCGCCCGCTCCAGTTCGGCTCCGGTGAGGCCGGCGAACGGGCGGGAGGCGCCGTCGGTGGCCGGGCCGGCGGCCGCCGTGCGGCGGGGGCGGGCCCGGACGAGGCCGCTGAGGACGCCGGGCAGGGAGCCGGATTCTGCCTGTGCGCGCAGCCGCGACAGGTCGAGCCGCGCGGGCACGAGGGCGGCGTCGGGCTGGGAGAGCGCCGCGTCGAAGAGCGCGAGGCCTTCGTGGGAGGCCAGCGGCACCAGACCGGCGCGCGCCATGCGCGCGATGTCCACCTCGTCGAGTTCGCCGGTGAGTTCGCTGCGCTGGTCCCAGAAGCCCCAGGCGAGCGACGTCGCCTCGGCGCCCTGGGCGCGGCGGTGCTCGGCGAGTGCGTCCAGGCAGACGTTGGCGGCGGTGTAGTTGGCCTGGCCCGCGCCGCCGATCGTGCCCATGACGGAGGAGAACAGGACGAACGCGGCGAGGTCCATGTCCGAGGTCAGCTCGTGCAGATGCCAGGCCGCGTCCGCCTTGGGCCGCAGCACCCGCTCAAGGCGCTGCGGCGTCAGCGCCGTCACCGTGCCGTCGTCCAGCACCCCGGCCGTGTGCACCACCGCCGTCAGCGGATGACCCGCCGGCACCGACGCCAGCACCCCCGCCAGCGCCTCACGGTCGGCCACGTCACACGCCGCCACCCGCACCGCCGCACCCAGGGCGCCCAGCTCCGCGACCAGGCCGGCCGCCCCCTCCGCCCGCTCGCCCCGGCGGCTCACCAGCACCAGATGCCGCACCCCGTAGGCCACCACCAGATGCCGCGCGAACAACGCGCCCAGCGTCCCCGTCCCGCCGGTGACCAGCACCGTGCCGTCGGGGTTCCACAGGGGCGGCATGGTCAGGACGATCTTTCCGGTGTTGCGTGCCTGGCTCAGGTGGCGGAACGCCTCGGGCGCCCTGCGGACGTCCCAGGTGCGGATCGGTGAGGGCCGCAGCGCGCCCCGCTCGAACAGCTCGATGACTTCCTCGAGCATCCGCCGGAACAGCTCGGGGTCCTCCTGGGCGACGGTCACCAGGTCGAACGCCTCGTAGGCGATTCCGGGGTGGGCCGCCGCGACGTCCTGGGGGTCGCGGATGTCGGTCTTGCCCATCTCGATGAAGCGGCCGCCGTGCGGCTGCAGGCGCAGCGAGGCGTCCACGAACTCCCGTGCCAGGCAGTCGAGGACGACGTCGACGCCGCGGCCGTCGGTCGCGGCGAGGAAGCTCTGCTCGAAGTCGAGGTCCCGGGAGGAGGCGATGTGGGTGTCGTCGAGGCCCGCGGCGCGCAGGGCGTCCCATTTGCCGGGGCTGGCGGTGCCGTACACCTCGGCGCCCAGGTGGCGGGCGAGTTGGAGGGCGGCCAGGCCCACGCCGCCGGCGGCGGCGTGCAGCAGCAGGCTCTCGCCGGGCTGGATGCGGGCCAGTTCCACCAGGGCGTAGTACGCGGTGCCGTAGACGATGGGGACGGCGGCTGCCTCCTCGAACGTCCAGTGGTCGGGGAAGCGCACGACCAGACGGTGGTCGACCACGGTCAGCGGGCCGAAGGCGTCGGGCAGCATGCCCATGACGCGGTCGCCGACGTCCAGACCGGTGACGGCCGGGCCGACCTCGGTGATCACGCCGGCGCCCTCGATGCCGAGGGAGGCGTCACCGGGGAGCAGCCCGAGCGTGTACACGACGTCCCGGAAGTTGAGCCCGGCCGCGCGGATCGCCACCCGGATCTCGTCGGGGCCCAGCGGCGCCGACGCCGCTTCGGCGGGGGCGAGGGTCAGCGCCTCCAGGGTGCCGCGGGTGGTCACGTCGAGGTGCCAGGGAGCGCCCGGGGCGCCGGCCGGCGGTGTCAGGGCGTCGGGCCTGCCGGCCGCGCGGGCCAGCCGCGGAACGAGCAGCTCACCTGCACGGACAGCGAGTTGCGGCTCGCCGGAGGCGAGGGCGGCCGACAGGGCGCGGCCGGAGCGCTCGTCGTCGTCCAGGTCGATCAGGGCGAAGCGGCCGGGATTCTCCGTCTGCGCCGTGCGCAGCAGACCCCAGACCGGGGCGTGTGCGGGGTCGGCGAGTCCCTCGCCCGGGGTGGTGCAGACCGCGCCACGGGTGACGACGGTGAGCCTGGCGGTCCGCAACCGCTCGTCGGCCAGCCAGGACTGCACGGCGTCCAGCGCCCGCTGGACGGCCCGGTGCGCGGCGTCCGCGCCGAGACGGTCGTCGCCCGGCTGCGCACACAGGACGAGGAGCGCGTCGGGCGGGCCGACGGCGTCGAGGTCCGGCGCGTCGGCGAAGGCGTCGAGGTCCGCGTACGGCCGGGTCGGTACGTGCTCCAGCGCATCGCCGGTCCCGATCAGCGCCGGGAGCTTGACGGCGGCGGGGTCCGCGGCAGTGCTCGGGGCGGGCAGGGGCGTCCAGTTCAGCCGGAAGAGGGCGTCGTCGACGGTGCCGGAAGGGTTGCCGCCCAGTTGGGCGGGGTCGACGGGGCGCAGGGCGAGCGAGTCGACGGCGGCGACCGGACGCCCCGCCTCGTCGAACAGCTCGAGCCCCAGGACGCCCTCACCGGCCGGCACGATCCGCACCCGCACCGCCGCCGCACCCGTCGCGTGCAGACGCACGCCCGACCACACGAACGGCAGCCGCGGCACACCCGCACCCGCACCCTGCGCCTCTGCTCCCGGCAGCAGCCCGGCATGCAACGACGCGTCCAGCAACGCCGGATGCACCCCGAACCCCGCAGCCGACTCCCGCTCCCCCTCGCCCAGAGCGACCTCGGCGAACACCTCCTCGCCCCGACGCCACACCGCGCCCACACCCTGGAACACCGGCCCGTACTCATACC
>NZ_JBMNDR010000178.1:0-4879 GCF_052543235.1 Streptomyces sp. SAS_272
GGGGCGGGGCCGTCCGGTCCCGCCCCCGCCGCGTGCCTTCGGCGTCAGTGCCCCCGGTTCCTGAGGATCTTGCGCAGGCGGGCCGCGAAGGCCCTCGGGTGGGTCTTGAGGCCGACGTGCCCGCCGGGCAGCTCCTCGGTCTCCTTGCCGAGCCGCTGCGCGAGGCTGACGGTGCAGCGGTAGGACCAGTTGCGGTCGGAGGGGGCGCCGGTGGCGAGGACGAGCCGGCCGGCCTCGGCGCGCAGCACGTCGAAGCCGGCGTCGTCGAGGTGGACGTCGGTGTAGGCGGGCATCTCGTGCGTGATGAAGAAGTCGATGTTGGCCTTCTGCTCGTCCGTCATCGCCGACAGCCGGGCCCCGGGCTCGAACTGCAGGTTGCCGTAGTCGATGTCGTTGAACGCCGCCCAGCTGACCATGCCGGGGCCGAACCCCTGCCGCCGGTAGGTGTCGCACGCCGTGCGCACCACCTGTCCGGCGAGCTCGCGCTCGGGTCCGGTCAGGAAGTAGAACTCCGAGGGCTCGTGCGCCACGAGGGTGGCCACCAGCTGCGGGTGGCGGGCCAGCAGATGCAGGCCCACATGCGCTCCGAGGCTCGTGCCGAAGAGCAGCGCGGGCTCGTCGGTGAGCGACTTCAGCAGCAGGGCCAGGTCGTCTGCGTGGGTGCGGGGCGTCAGGGGCGGCATCGGGTCGCCGGCCGCGCTGCGCGACATGCCGCGCCGGTCGTAGGTGAGGACCGTGTAGTGGTCGGCGAGGCGGTCGACGAGGGGGGAGATGCGCCGGGCGTCCCCGCCCGCGCCGTCCATGGCGACCAGGAGAGGGCCCGTGCCCCGTGTTTCGCAGTAGAGCTCGGTGCCGGGCACGGGCACCGCGGCGGAGGTCACCATGACGGCACTTCCTTGATCGTCACGACTCCGGCGGAGCTGATCCAGCCGGGTCCCTGGGAGAGCAGCAGGACGTGGTCTCCGGGCGCCACCTCGCCGGTGCGCACCAGGTGGTCGAGCGAGATGAGCAGGTCGGCCGCCCCGACGTGGCCGACGGTGCGGCCGAAGTCCCAGCTGGAACGGGACATGGGCAGGCCCAGCGGGCCCATGACGGCGTACTCGATCATGCGGCCGTCCTGGTTGATCGGGACGACCTTGGCGATGTCGCAGGCGTTGAGGCCGGCGTCCACCAGGGAGCGTTGGACGATGGACAGGTCGAACTCGCCGATGCGCTCGACCGTTTCGGCGAGCGACATCTCCCGCTCGTTGAACAGCGCGGCCCGCTCGGCGACGGCGACCTCTCGCCCCGTGCCGTCCTGGGGCGGCAGCAGAGACTCGTCCCCGCGGTGCCACTGCTCCAGTTCGGCCAGCGTCCCGGAGTTGAGGGAGCGCACCTCGGCGAAGCCGCTCTCGGTGCTGACCACGGCGGCGGCGGCGCCGTCGGCGAGGATGTACGAGTCGCCGAAGCCGCGCCAGCGGTCGATGAGCGGCGTGTCGAAGTTCTGCGCCGTGGTCAGCAGCGCCGTCTCCACCTGGGCGGCGCCGGTCATCTGCCCGATCAGGACCTCGAGGGCGGCCAGCATGCCGTTGCAGCCCTGCCGGATGTGCAGCGAGGGAATGGGCCCGGTGCCGAGTTCCCGCAGGATGTACGCGGGCGGGTAGGAGCCGTCGGGCCCCTGGTGGTAGACGCCGCCGTGGACGTGGGACTCGATGTCCTCGACGTCGCGTCCCGAGCGCTGCACCGCGCGTCGCGCCGCGACGACCGCCATGTCGAGGGCGGGGACACCGTGCGCGACATGGGTGCCGGTCAGGCCGCTCGCCTTGCAGACGTCCTCGTCGTAGCGGCCGTCGGCCACGGCGTCCTGCGCGCTCACCGGATCGGGCAGGAACACCCCGACCGAGCTGAGGAACACTCCTCGCGTTCTCACAATCACGCCTCCCTTCTTGTGTGTCGGCTGGTCTTGTACAGGGGCTGCCCGTGTGCGGGCGGCCGGCCTTGTGTGTCTGGGGGGCTGCCCGTGTGCGGGCGGCCGGGCTCGGGTCCTACCGTCCGAGGAGCAGGTGGGCGAGGTGCGCCGCGAGTTCGGCGGAGGTGGAGTGGTCGAACACGACGCCGGGCGGCATCCGCAGCGCGGTGACGTCGTTGAGCGAGTTGCGCAGGGCGAGGGCGGACAGCGAGTCGAAGCCGAGTTCGCGGAACTTGCGGTCCGCGTCGATGACGCCCGCCGAGCCGTGGCCGAGCGCGGTGGCGGCGTGGTCGAGGACCAGTTCCAGCAGCAGCCGCTCGCGGCCGGGTCCGTCCAGCGCGACCAGACGCTGCTTGAACGTGACGCCCTGGCCGTCGCCGGCCCGCTGGACGGTGCGCCGGACGGGGACGCGCACCAGGCTCCGCCACAGGGCGGGCAGGGCGCCGGACGCGGCGCGCGCGCCCAGCGCCTCGACGTCCGGTTCGGCGACGAGCAGCGCCGCCTCGCCCGCGTCCCACAGCCCGTCGTACACCTGGGGGTCCGTGGCCTCGGGCGTGATCCGGAGCGCGACCGCGGGCGCACCGGCCGACCGCCGCTCCCGCGCCCAGGAGGCCAACAGGGCGCCGGCCGCCGCGTCGACGGCGTCCCCCGTGCCCTCGGCGCCGGCCGCGGCGGACAGCAGGACGAGCGCGGGGGGCTCCGCCAGGGCGTCCGTCGCCTCGCGCAGCGCCCGGATCCGCAGCGTCTCGGCGTGCAGGGCCGCGCCGATCCGGTCCGGCGCGCCGCCGGCGACCGTCGCTCCCCCGGCCGTCCCGGCCCCGCTCTCCTCCTGCTCCGGCGTCCGGTCCGTGCCGTCGGGGCGTTGCGCGGTGTGGACGACGGTGCGCAGGGGGCGGTCGGCGGGCAGGTCGCGCAGGAGCGCCGTCAGCGCCCGCGGGTCGGCCGGGTCGCAGGACGCGGTGTCGACGCGGACGCCGAGCTCGGTCCACGCGGCCGCCGTCGTCCCGTCGAGGTCGAGGTCCTCGCCCGGCTGCCCGAGCAGCAGCAGATGCCGGACGCCGTGCCGCGTGACCAGGTGCTGGGCGAAGGAGGCGCTCAGCCGGCCGGCGCCGCTGATCAGCGCCGTGCCGCCGGCCATGTCGGGGGGGCCGGCCGGGTTCGTCGTGCCGGCCGTCAGGTCGGCGCGGGCCAGCCGTGGCGCCCGTACGACGCTGCGGCGCAGCATGAGGTGGTCCTCGTCGGTGGTCAGCGCCTTCGTCAGGGCCCGCCAGGACGCCTTGGTGCCGTCGGTGTCGACCAGCACGAACCGGCCGGGCGACTCGTCCTGTGCCGCGCGGATCAGTGCGCCGGCCGCCGCCGTGGCGGGGTCCTCGCCTTCGGGCGCGGTGGCGCCGGTGAGGACGACCAGCCGGGAGGCGGCGAGCCTGGGGTCGGCGAGCCAGGTCCGGGCGAGGCCGAGCACGTCCTCGGCGGACCGGCGGACGGCGCCGGCCGTCCCGTCGGCGGCCGGCGGGCTCGTGACCAGGACGACGTCGGGCGTCGCGACGCCGTCCGTCTCGATCCTGACCGCGAGCGTCTGCAGGTCGGGATACTCCTCGGCGTACGTGCCCGCGGCCATGAGTCCGAAGCGGGCCTCGAACGGGTCGTCGCCGACGACGGCCCAGCTCCGGGGTGCGGGGGCGCCGCGCCCGCGGGTCCGCGCCTCGACCCACGTGAGCGTGTGGAGGGCGCCGCGCTGTGCGGCGGAGGCCTGCCGCAGGTCACGTGCGGCGACGGATCGCCACGTCAGGGTGTCGATCGTCGCCACCGGGGCTCCGGTGTCGTCCGCGACGGCCAGCGTGAGGCCGGGGCCGTCCACGTCCTGGCGGGTCAGGCGTACGCGCACGACGGACGCCCCGACGGCGTGGAGCGTGACGCCGCGCCACCGGTGCGGCAGCCGTGCGTCGGGGGCGTGTCCGGGCTGCGCCGCGTCGGCCGGGTCCGCGAGGCGCAGGGCCGTACCGAGCAGAGCGGGGTGGACCCCGAAGCCGTCGGCGCACGTGCGCTCCTGCGGCTCCCCCGGGTCGAGGGCGATCTCCGCGTACAGTTCGCCGTCCCGCCGCCAGGCCGCACGCACCGCGCCCGGCCCGTCCGGGCCGCCGAGGCTGTCCGCAGCGGTGACGTCGACCGGGTCGGCGTCGAGCGGGGGCCACACTTCGAGGTTCCAGGAGGGCGGTGCGCCGGCGTCCTCCTCGGCGGCGAGAACGGCGCGGGCGTGGCTGGTCCATGGCGTGCCCTGCGGCCGGTTCTCCCTGCGGGAGTGGAGGGTCATGACGCGCAGCCCCTCCTCGTCGCTCTCGCCGACCTCGACGCGGAGCTGGACGCCGCCGCGCTCGGGCATCACCAGGGGCTCGTGGAAGTCGAGTTCGTCGATCCGCTCGCAGCCGATCTCGCCGGCGGCGTGCAGCAGGGCGTCGGCGAGTGCGGCGGCGGGGAGCACGGTGATTCCGGCGCCGGTGTGCTCGGCCAGCCGTCCGTGCGTCTTCAGGGAGAGCCGTCCGGTGAACAGGAGCGACTGTGCGCCCGGGAGTTCGACGGCCGGTCCCAGGAGCGGGTGGGCCGCGCCGGTTCCGAGGTCGGAGGGTGCGGTGGGCTGGTGGTGCGTGGAGTCGAGCCAGTAGCGGGCGTGCTGGAAGGCGTAGGTGGGCAGGCCGACCGGCGCTGCGGTGTGCGCGGGCGGGAGGAGGGGCGTGAAGTCGACGGGAACGCCGTGCGCCCATGCCTGGCCCAGGGAACGGGCGAAGCGTTCCATGCCGCCCTCGTCACGCCGCAACGACGGCACCGCCACCGCGACATCCGCGCCCAACGCGTCGAACGTCTCCTGCAACCCCACCGTCAGCACCGGATGAGCGCTGCACTCCACGAACGCCGTGAACCCCTCCGCCAGCAACC
>NZ_JBMNDR010000179.1:0-4763 GCF_052543235.1 Streptomyces sp. SAS_272
TGAGTCCCGCACCCCCACCATCACCCTCGCCGCATGACCATCCCAAACAGCACCAAACCCGGCACTACGTCCTTGACGAAAGACATAGAGACACCCCCCGAGAGGTACGGCAATTGGCGAGGGATCTACAACCGGCTGCGCATGTGGGCCGTCGACGGCACCTGGGAACGGGTCTTCACTACGTTCATTGCGCAGGCTGACGCCGAGGAAGACCTCAACTGGGCCGTCTCGGTGGACTCCACCATCGTGCGGGCCCACCAGCAAGCGGCCTGGGGCCGCAAAAAAGGGCCCCGGCCGGCGAGCCGGCAGACCATGCCATCGGCCGGTCCCGCGGCGGGCTGACCACGAAGATCCACCTTGCGGCCGACGGCAACTGCCGACCTTTGGCCTTCCATCTCACCGGTGGACAGGCCGGTGACGCGCCTGCCTTCGCTGACGTGATGGCCCGGCTGCGTGTTTTTCGAAGGCGTGGACGGCCCCGGACCCGACCAGAAGCCGTCCTCGCAGACAAGGCGTAATCGTCGCAGGCCATCCTTGAACACCTCAGCCGGCGCGGCATCCGGGCAGTCATCCCCGTGCCGGCCGATCAACGCGGACACCGTCTGCGGCGCGGCAGCCGGGGTGGCAGGCCACCCGCCTTCGACCGCGAGGCATACAAGCAGCGCAACACGGTCGAACGCTGCATCAACCGTTGGAAGCAGTGGCGAGGGCTCGCCACCCGCTACGAGAAGACCGCGGCCATCAACCTGGGCCGGGCTGCACATCGCGGGGATCTTCCTTTGGTCCGCCAGATGATCCAAACGAAAGGCCGTAGGTGGCGGCGGCTGGGCTGGGGAGTGGTGGTTGGGCTGGGGAGTGGTGGTCGGGTTGGGGTGGGGGGAGTTGTTGCATGGCAGGTTGCGGTCAGCGTTTGTGGGGCTTGTAGGGGTGGTGGTTCTGCCTAGTCTGCTGTTCATGACACTGCTGGGCCGGGACGAGGAGCGCGCCTGTATCGAGGGCGTGTTGGACGCCTGTATGCGGGGTGCTTTCGCCGTGGTGTTGGTGGAAGGCGCTCCGGGCTGCGGTAAGTCGGCGTTGCTGCGGTACTGCGCGGACACGGCTCGACGTCGTGGGGCCCTCGTCGTGGACGCCGGCTGTCCGGCGCGTCCCGCCGGGCTGTCGGCCCTCGACGGCTCGGACGGCCTGGTCGGCCTCGAGGGCCCGGACGGTCTGGGCGGCCCGGACGGCCCGGTCGGCCTCGACGGCCTCGACGGCCTCGACGGCATGGGCGGCCCGGACGGCATGGTCGGCTCGGACGGCTCGGATGGTCTGGTCGGTTCGGTGGGTTCGGTGGGTTCGGTGGGCCTTGAGGGTTTGGTGGGGTTGGGCGGTTTTGGTGTGGTGAGGGTGTGGTGTGTGGACGACGTGGGTTGTGCGGATGCCGTCTTCCAGGCCCGGCTGGCGGTGCTGGCCGGGTCGGTGCGGCGGGCCGGCGGGCAGGCCGGTCTGTTGCTGGTGCTCGCCGTCGACGTCACGCAGCCGCTGGGTCCGGTCCTGGAGAGCGTGTTGCTGGGGCATCCCGCCGTGGTCCGGGTCAGGGTCGGCCTGCTGGCCCGTTCCGACACTGCACGTCTGCTGCGCCGCCATGGCGGCGGGCGGCCGCACGAGGGTCTCGTCGAGCGTGTGCACGACGCCAGCGGCGGCAACCCGCTGCTGGTGCAGGCCCTGCTCGGCGAGAGCGGTCACGACCCGCAGCCGGGCGGTCCCTTCGCCCGTGCCGTGCACGCCTGTCTGCAGCGCTGTCCCGCTCCCGTCGTACGTCTGGCCCGCGCGCTCGCCGTTCTGGGCGACCACGCGAGCGTCGAGCGGGCGGCCCGCCTGCTGCACGCCTCGCCCGAGGGCCTGGCTCCCGCTTTCAGCGCGCTCGCCGCGACGGGCCTCACCCGCGGCCGGCGGCTGCGTCACCCGCTGGCCCGCGCGGCGGCGCTCGCCGCTCTGCCGCCGGCCGCCCAGCAAAGGCTGCACCGGCAGGCCGCCCGCGTGCTCCATGAGACACAGGCCCGGGCGGACGCCGTCGCGGGCCTGTTGCGGGCCGCCGGCGACATCGACGAGGACTGGGCCGTGCAGGCCCTGCGCGAAGCGGCCCGCCAGGCCATGGCGGGCGGCGAAAGCGAACGCGCCGCGGCCTGTCTCCAGCTCGCCCACACCGCCTGCGCCCACCGGGCCGACTCCCGCGCCCGCACCGACATCGCCCTCCAACTCGCCGCCCTCACCTGGAAGATGAGCCCGGCAGCGGCCGAGGGCCACCTTGACGAGCCCCTGGCCGAACTGCGCGCCGGGCGCCTCTCACCCGCCGCGACCGCGTCCCTGGCCCGCCTCCTGACCGCCCAGGGACGCATCGAGGAAGCCGCCGAAGCCCTGGCCCGCACACCCGGCGCCACCGTGCTGCGGGACCTGTTCGCGCTCCCGCCGGACGAGAACCCCACCCCGCCGGACGAGAACCCCACCCCGCCCGGCGGTGCAGCCACCCCGCCCGGTGGTGTGCTCACCTCGCCCGGCGGTGCACCCACCCCGCCCGGCGGTGCGCTCTCCTCGCCCGGCGGTGGACCCGCCCTGCCCGGTGGTGGACCCGCCCTGCCCGGCGGTGCAGCCACCTCGCCCGGTGGTGCGCTCTCCTCGCCCGGTGGTGCGCTCTCCTCGCCCGGTGGTGCGCTCTCCTCGCCCGGCGGTGCACCCACCCTGCCCGGCGGTGCACCCACCCTGCCCGGTGGTGCGCTCTTCTCGCCCGGCGGTGGACCCACCCTGCCCGGCGGTGCAGCCACCTCGCCCGGCGGTGTGCTCGCCTCGCCCGGTGGGGGACCCGCCCTGCCCGGCGGTGCAGCCACCTCGCCCGGTGGTGGACCCGCCCTGCCCGGCGGTGCAGCCACCTCGCCCGGTGGTGCACCCACCCTGCCCGGTGGTGGACCCACCCTGCCCGGCGGTGCAGCCACCTCGCCCGGCGGTGTGCTCTCCTCGCCCGGCGGTGCAGCCACCCCGCCCGGTGGTGCGCTCTCCCTGCCGGGCGGTGGACCCACCCTGTCCGGTGGTGGACCCACGCCGCCCGGCGGTGTGCTCTCCTCGCCCGGTGGTGCACCCACCCTGCCCGGTGGTGGACCCATCCTGCCCGGTGGTGCGCTCTCCCCGCCCGGTGGTGGGCACCTTCGCGTCTGCGCCGCGCTGTGGACCCACCCCGGCCACGACGCCGACCCGCACGACGCCGAACGCTTCCTGACCACCGCTCCCGCCGGCCCCGCCACCCACGACGCCCTCGCCCAGGCGTTACGCACCCTCATCCACACCGGCCGCCCACGCCACGCCGCAGCCTTCGCCCGCCGCCTGAGCGCACACGCCACCCGGCGCCGGGCCCCCGGCTGGCACGCCGTGTACGCGGCGCTGCAGGGCGAGGCGCTCCTGCACCTGGGCGACCTCGCCGGCGCCGAACAGGCCGCCGCCGCGGCCGCGCGGGCCGTCACCGGACGCGGCGGCCGTTTCCGCCTCGCGCCGGCCGCCGTCCAGGTCATGGCGCTCACCGCCCTGGGCCGCTACGAGGAGGCGGCACGCCACCTCGAACCCCTGACCCCCGACACCGCGGCGCCCACCGTCCACACGCCGGCGCTGCTGCGCGCCCGCGGACAGTACCTCCTGGCCACCCACCGCCCCGAGGCCGCCCTGGACGCCTTCCGGGAGGCGGGACGGCTCGCCGCCCGGTGGGGCCTGGACCGCCCCCGCCAGCATCCCTGGCGCACCGACGCCGCCGAGGCGCTCCTGCGCACCGGCCGCCGTCACGAGGCCGCCGCCCTGATCAGCGAGCAGCTGGCCCTGCCCGCCGCGAGGGGAGCGCGCCCGCACGGCGTCGCGCTGCGCCTGCGGGCGGCGACCGAGCCGCCCCGCGAACGGGCCCGCACTCTGGCCCGGGCGGTCGCCGAACTCCGCGCCTGCGGCGACCGGCTGGAACTCGCGAAAGCCCTCGCCGACCTCGGCCGGGCCCTGCAGACCCTCGGCGAGGGCGCCCGCGCCGGGGCCCTCGTCCGGCGCGCCTGGACCCTGGCGGCGGACTGCGGGGCGCGCCCGCTGTGCGAGGAGATACTGCCGGGCCGCCCGCCGGGCGCACCGCCGCCCGGGCGCAGCACCCGAAGCGAGCAGCGGGCCGCGTGCCTGAGCGCCTCGGAACGACGCGTCGCGGCGCTGGCCGCCGCCGGATACACCAACCGCGAGATCGCCGCCCAGCTGTTCATCACTGCCAGCACCGTCGAACAGCATCTCACCCGCGTCTACCGCAAGTTGCAGGTGTCACGGCGCCGTGATCTGCCCCTGGACCTCGACGCCGACGCCGCGGCGCCGGCCCTGGCCGCACCGGCCGTGCCCTAGCGCCGCCGCCCTCGCGGCCCCGCAAGAGCGGCTTTAGCCCAGCTGACGAAGGTGACAGACCGGACAGCGGGATCGGGCACGGGCGCAACACCCCGCCCAGCGTGTGACGTGTGTGATTTCTGCGTGTGACGAAACGGAGACCGGGCATCGTGCTTTCTGAATCTGGCAGGCCGCGCAACGAGCCGATCGCAGTGGTGGGTCTGTCGTGCCGTTTCCCGGGCGCAAAGAACCCAGCCGCGTTCTGGGACCTCCTCCTCGCGGGCGCGGAAGCGATCGGCGACGTCCCCGCGGACCGCTGGAACGCCGACGCGTTCTGGAGCGACGACCCCTCGGCCCCCGGCCGCGCCGTGGCCCGGCGCGGCGGATTCCTCGACCGG
>NZ_JBMNDR010000180.1:0-4670 GCF_052543235.1 Streptomyces sp. SAS_272
CACCACCCCCCAGGTCATCCGATCGACAGAGGGGACACAGTCATACCGGGCCCGGAGGCCAGCGGCCCCATTGCAGGACCGCGAAAAACATAACGGGGGTGAACCTATTGCGATCCGGTCTGGAACTTCCACGCGATCGCGTCGATCACCTCACGGTGATCCCGCCACCGACCACCCCGCCTCGGCAGTCCGGTCCGGGAGCAACGGCTCGATCCCCGCCCACTGCGCGTCGGTCAACAGCGCGCCCAGACCAACGATCAGGCGATCGAAAGGGAGCGGCTATGCACTGGCCTGGCCACGTCATCAGCCGGGTCGGCCGATTTCCACCACTCGACCACGCGGACAGCCATCGCGTCCGGCCGCAGGCCCAGAGGGTCGAGACCGAAGTGACCTTCCAGCTCGTGCCGCAGGGACTCACCGATCTCGGTTCGGCCAGCACCGGAACGGAGTCGCTGAAGCAGAGGAGCGAGCATGCAGTCGTACTCATCCTGCACATCGTCAGCGACGCCGATGGGATCCCACTCGTTGAGCAGACGTCGCAGGTCATCCTCGGTGGAGGTACAGGGTCTCATCGCCCCAGACTGCCACCCACGAACAACCGATTCAGCACCCGGCCCCCTGATCCAGACGAAACCCCCTAGTAGTGCTGCTCCGTAGAAGTTCGTAGGGGGCTGGCGGGCCCAGGTATCGTCGGACTGGCGAGGGGGCGAACCGATGACTTCAAGCACAACAAACACTCCGGGCGGGGCGGGCACGTTCTCCATCGGAGGTGAATACCGGGTATCTCGGCTCGGGTTCGGCGCCATGCGCCTGCCGACCGGTCCTGGCCCTGAACGGGAAGCCGCCATCGTGGTAGCCCGGCGTGCCGTCGAACTGGGCGTCACCTTGATCGACACCGCCTACCTGTACGGATGGGGAGCCAACGAGGAACTCCTGGCCGAGGCCCTGCATCCGTACCCGGACGACCTGCTGATCACCACCAAGGTCGGGGTCACCCGGTCCGGGCCGGAAGAGTGGGCGTACGACGCACGGCCGAAGAGCCTGCGCGAGCAGGTCGAGCAGGGACTGCGCCGGCTCCGGACCGAGCGCGTCGGCCTCCTGCAACTGCACCGGATCGACCCGAAGGTTCCGGTCGCCGAACAGGTTGGCGCGCTCCGCGAACTCCAACTAGAAGGGAAGATCGGACACATCGGGCTGTCCGAGGTCACCACCGCACAGCTCGCCGAGGCCCGGCAGACCGCCGGGATCGCGAGCGTACAGAACCGCTACAACCTCCTCGACCGAGACTACGAGCCGGTTCTGGAGGCATGTGAGGCCGCTGGCATCGCCTTTCTTCCCTGGCGCCCCGTCGCCGCAGCAGCCGACTCCGGCCAGGCACCCGGGCTCGCTGCCGTCGCCACCGAACTCGGCGCCACCGCCCCCCAGGTCATGCTTGCCTGGCTTCTCGCCCGTTCCTCAGCAGTCCTGCCGATCCCGGGAACCGGCTCGATCGCCCATCTGGAGGAGAATCTCGCTGCGGCAGACCTCCGGCTCACCGGCTCGCAGCGGCATCGCCTCGACCGTACGGCCTTGTCCGTCTAGCGCGCCGACCGACGTCGGGGCCGCGTCCATCCCGGTGACCCCAAGCCGACCCGCCGCAGCGACAGCGCGCGAAGCTTGTGACTTGTGACCGCCTGCCCGTCGATTGGCGCTTCGGTCGTCAGCCGAAATGCGGCTGCGCCACACGAAGAGGCACCGGCTCTTCTTGCCCGTCCCCTACAACACGGATCAGGGAGGGAATCCGCGCCTCCATCGACCCCGCCATCAGGAAGTCGTGCACCTCGCCCGGGGCCAGCGTCAGGTTCTCGGGCCAGGCCCCGTGCACGGCGGCAACCATTCCGTGATCCGCACGTTGGTCGCGATCGCCGTTCCGTAGTTGACCAACTGCCACTTCGCCAGGCGCAGGTGGGAGTCTCGACTCGACCGCCTATTGTCATTCTCGGCTTTGAAGGCCGCCAGATCGGTAACGAAGTGACGGTCCGTGACCTCTCGTATGGTGCGCGCCGGAATGACGGAGCAGATCTGCTCCATCTGGGGCTGGCTCAGCCACACGGGATCAAAGCGCCCTTCGTTCCGAAGTGCGGCCACCTGCAGAAGCTGGGTGACACCGACGTAGTCGGCCAGAGAACAACCGAGAAGTTCTTGATCCCATCCGTCGACAAGGCATGTGACGGTGCGGGCCGTCCTCGTCTGGCCGAACAGAGCGGCCGTCCGAGCGAGATCGTTGAAGCCGGACTCCTGGTAGGTGAACTGCTCACCCGAAGCACGCAGCAACCAGCCGGCGACGGACTCGGCGCTCCCGCGGCACGGATCATGGGGTCGGTCAACGCCGCGTACGCGGCAAGCATGGCCATCAGATCGTTCTCGGTGCACTTGCCGTCCCCGCGGTACTCGTTCCCGTAGGCGAGGCTGGTGCGCGCGACATCGCCGAGAGCCCACGGCGTGTACTTGCGGTATGGGCTGTTCCACCACGTGTCGCTGTGCCAGCGGGCTGAGGCAGCGGCGACGACCGGCAGGAGGGCGCTGGGGCGCTGCTGCCTGACTCTCTGAACGTACTCGTGATCTGTGACCAGCCGGTCGTAGAGGAATGCCGCCATGGATCAAGAGTGACTGACCCACTGGAGCGCTGTCGCTGGAATTTCGTTCTCCCCGAGGCTTCTCTGTTGTTTCCATCCCGCGCGGCCAGATGGCGCTGCATCATCCGCCCGAGCGACCCCAACAACGATCAACGAAACGTCCAAAGCCGAGGTAGACAAGTGGAAGAGCTGTGCGGACCAGCGGCCACGCCCGCATCCGCAGCCCAGCCCAGCCCAGCCCCGACATGGCCTGCGCAACCCCGAAACGATCAACCCGAAATCAAGCCGATGGATCCGGGTTCAGTCCCAGTCTCCGGGGTCGGTGGCCTCGATCAGCGCGGCCAGCTTCGCGCGGTCGTGGAAGGCGCTGCTGAGGATCAGCCCGAGTTCCCGCAGAGCCGCCTCATCCGTGCCGTAGACGCACATCATCCCGGCCTCGGGATCGAAGCCGCCGATCCGGTCGGCCAGTTCCGGCGCGTGGATGCGCACCGCCGTGTGCGCGACCGCATCCCAGCTGTAGCCGCTGACCTCCTGACCGACGGCTTCGAAGAGGTCGGCCGTCTCTGCAAAGTCGTGGTCGCCGAGGATCAGGCTGTAGTTGCCGGGTGATGTGTCGAAGAGTGTCAGCGGGGTGAGGTCCGCGTGATCGATTGCTTCAGGCATGCGGGCATCTTGGCACGACCCACTGACAGGTCGGCCTGCTCGCCAACGTGGAGCGCAAGCTGCCTCTGTTTCGTGCTCTCCCGGGATGCGGCTTCGACGGCGAGCTGGCCTGAACGGTTCACGACGAATGCTGTTCCTGCGATCGATCGGCTTACGGCCGGTCCGACGCTGTCGTGCTGCCAGGCCCCGCCGAACACCTTCTTCTTTCCGCGCCGCTTGAACAAGCTGTCATCCACAGCCACTGCCATGGCCGCCCCTGGCGCGGCCGGGTGTCGGTCGACAAGGTGGGACAACGCCAACCTGCGAAAACGTCGAAAGTCGAGACCCCCTCACCACCAGACCAAAATCCCTCCTGGATACAGGAGACCTCCTTCAGAAACCCGAACACCCCCGTCAAACCCACCGACCGAGCGAACCCACAAACCCCCAGCTCACCCCGGCCACCCCACGAACCCAACCCCTTTCGCACAGCCAAGGAGGGTGGCTGCTGGATCATCTGCGACCCGACTGGTGCGAGCCGGGCGTCGATGCCGCTCAGCCACGGGCGGCCCACGCGCCGCCGGAGAGGATGGGGTGGAGCCCGTGGGTAAGGTGGCCGAGATCGGAGCACCCCCGCGTCGGCGGGGAGAACCCGTACGTCTCGCCAGACACCTGGGGCAACACCCAAGCCGATCGCCGCTACGCTGAACACGCCACCTGGGCCAGGGCCGAAGCCCCACAGGGACGCTCTCAGGCAGAGAGCCGCAGGACCGCCGACCGCGAGGCGCTCACCACCCCCACGCGGACGACACCACGACAGGTGTCCGCTGTCCTCGAATTCCTCTGCTCAAGGGAGCAGCATCATGACCCGGGACAACGTGCCCGCGCCCGTCCAACCGCCCGACCCGTCGCCCACTCAGCAGCAGCCCGCTGCCGGTTGCCGGCCTGACCGCCGCGATAGTCCAGGGCGCCGCCCAGGGTGCCGCTCGGTCCTTCACGGCCCGCCTGGTGGACAAGTTCCTGACCAACCCGCCCGACTGGCTCAGACCTGTGGCACATGCTGCCGCGTCCATGGGAGCACTAGCCGCCGGGGCCGGGCAGGGCAGCCCTGCTGCTCAATGTCAGCGACGTCAGATCTCGTAGGCGAGCGCGGCCGCCGTAGCGCCGGCCGTGAAGCCACGCAGCCGGTTCGGCGTCGGACACCGTCGGTGACTCCCGTCACCACGTGCAGTATGCATCCTGCGGCACCGGCACAGAGTAATTGTCAATTGGGTGTAGCTCTTCTGGAGGGAAGGGCTGAGCAGGGACAATGCCGAAACGCGCTGTGAAGGGGACCGACGGCGCTGAGCTCAGTGAACGCAGAACTCGTTGCCCTCCGGATCCTGCATCACGACGAAACAGGAGCCCGAGTCC
>NZ_JBMNDR010000181.1:0-4600 GCF_052543235.1 Streptomyces sp. SAS_272
CCCCCCCACCACCGTGGAGGGACGCTAGCGGGTACTGCGTCGGTACAGTTCGGGACCACAGACCCGGGCGCAGGGATCGTCCGAGCGGGTCCTCGTGGCGGCGAAGCCAGTCGGCGGCGGGACCAGCTGGTACTCGCGGCCAAGAGCGTCGGCCTGTGTGTTGCCGTACATGGACACTTCTCCGTCGGACCAGCGCACGAAGACGTCGTCCTCCCAGTCGTTGGCACCGAACTCTCCCGCTGCGACGATGCGGGCATGGGTCCAGGTGCTGTTCGCTGCGAGTACCGTGGACCCGCTGTTCAGTCCTTGAGTGGCGATGTCCTGGTAGACCGTCAGTTTACCGTCAGCCCACTTCACGAAGAGGTCATAGTTCGGGTTGTCGTCACTGGTATCCCCGTCGAAGTCGCCTCCGGTGATGAGATCGGCACTGTCCGCCCAAAGGCTGTTCTTTGGCAGTAGCTGCGTCTCTGCATGAAGGCCGTTGCCATCGACATTGACGTACTTGGTGACCTCACCGTCAATCCAGCGCACAACCAGGTCGTCGGACCACTTGTTGCCCCCATACTTCCCCGTTGCGATGCCCTTCGCATTCTTCCAGATTGATTTAGCTGGTGCGATCTTGATCTCATTTGCCGGATGCTGGTCCAGCGATGTGGGCAATTTTGTCTTTTGGTCGATGTCCTTATAGATCGTCACTTCGCCGTCCACCCATTTCACCATCAGATCGTAGGCATTCGATCCGGTGTAGTCGCCTGCGGTGATAACGTCGGCGTATTCACTCCACAAGTCGTTGGGCTCGGCCAATTGCACCTCACAGGGCTGGCCGGCTTTACATCCGGTGTAGAAGCCCTGGTTCTGGTCCCCCGGGTAAAGGGTCATCTCGCCGTCGCTCCACCTGACGATCAAGTCGGAGTCGCCGAACTTCTGCGACTCTGTGTGGAATGTGCCGGAAGCAGCGGCCATGGCGTGCCTCCACAGCTTTGCATCCCCCAGGCCGTCGGACCCCTTTGGTGTATCCGGCTGGTAGTCGTTGACCGCCTGGTTGTAGAGGCGGACCACGTCGGAGTCGAACTGTGAGGAGTAGGAGATGTCGTCCCGGGTTCCGCCTGTCTTGTAGCCCCCAATGACACCGATGATGTCACCGCGCTTGCCGTCGAAGTTGCGCAGAAAAGGACCGCCGGAAACCCCAGGAGCGAAGTTGTCGCAGGCTATCTCGAGGAATCGGCCGTCAAACCCTTTGGTTGTGGTGGAAGGGCAGACAAGCGGCGCTTTTGAGCCCCCGGGAAATCCGATGAGGGTGACGTTCCGCTGGGCGAGCTGCGCGGAATGAAGGGTGACGAGTTCGTTGCCCATACCTGTGGCGTTCTCCAGGAACTCTCCCTTGGAGTTCGGTCCGGACCTCAGAATGGCGAAGTCGAGGTCGTCGGCCTTGGCTGGTCCTTGGGATAGGTAACGGCCGTCGATCCATATCTTTCCCTTTTTGATGGGGAAGATCCCGTACGGGGCGACGCCGTGGCCTGGGTGTGCAGGGTCCGGCTTCCAGCCGGGTGCGAACGCCAGGGATTTGAAACGGTCGTTGTCGTTGAGGCAGTGAGCTGCCGTGATGATGAGCGACTTCGTCGGGGAGGCGACAGACGAGGCGGAACAGAATTGGTCCCTGTTTCCGGGATCCGGTTGAGGGTCGTCGTCATCACTGATGAGGAACACACCTGCGGTGGCCACGCCTTTTTTATCGAATGCGGAAGGCGCTCGCAGCGTCTTGCCAGGCGAAGCACCGCCGCCGGCGGCTTCGCTGCCAGTGCCATCTCCGTCCGCCGTCTTGCCCGACTCCACCGGGATGGCCTCGGCGATGCGCTCGGGTGTCCAGTAGGCCTCCGCGGCCCTAGCCTCGGCGATCTCCTCAGGCGTCGCCTTCAATTCCTCCCCCGCTGGTGGCAGTGGAACATCCGTTGGCCTGGTTACCGAGGCCGGACCTGAAGGCGACGGAACATTGCGAGGGGGCGCCGCCGTGGGTTCCGTATCCTCGGTACCAGGCGGTAACGGAGACGTCAAAGGTGTGCTGGCTCCGGTCGGTACAGGGGACTGAGTCGCGGAGGGCGTGGGTAAGGCTGTCGCCGCAGGTGCGGCTATCAGGATCGCAGCGGCTGCCAGAGCCGGTGCGCCCACTCTCCACTTGGTGCGTAGTGCGAACTTACTCATAATTTGCCTACCTTCAGGTCGGTCAGGCCGTCAAGGGAGGCGCGGCGTCAGGGCACACTGCCGGTCGCTACGCGGACAGATCGTCTGCACACTATGGGAAACCTGTGAATTCATCGATCGCTAATCTCTACGAGTTGACAAAAACGGTCAGAACGCGCCACCCCTGGAATTCACCATTCCGCCCTCGCTGCTGTACTCACGGACTCGCCCATCGTCCAGAAAGTCAATCCCGTCACCTGGACACCGCCGTTTGTTTTTAGGGAGTGGCACCCCGGAAATCGGACTCTTCGGATATTTGCGACCCCTGCTTGCGGCCGTGCGTTCGCCCCTCTGGCCGAATTCTTCAGCCCACGAACCTCAAAAAATCATGGCGACTATTAGCCCTCGGTAGAAGGCCGTGAACAGCTCGGCGGTTGAGCGGACGAGACGAGCGTTACTGGGCCCCACCCGACCGATGCGGGACCCAGGCTGGGCGGCAGGACCTCCTCGGGGTGGTCGTTCAGGGCGAACTCGGGATTGGCATGGGACAGGACATCGGCGAGTGCGGCGATGTCGTTGTCGATCACCGGAGAGGGGCGTCAACCGCCTCTTCGCTGCCTTCTGTCGTTCGGCGACCCCTGCGGGGCGCGGCGGTACGGCATCGAATGAGGCGTCGACAGCGGGGAGAGAGCGTGGCAACGCCACTGAAGTGTGCCGTCCGGACGGCAGGTCGCACTCTTCCCGGGGAACTGCCGCGGACGGGCAGGACAGAGGCGCGGTGACCGAAGCCCACACAGTGCCGACCAGGTGTCGGCGTACGGCCGACTGTGGCTTCACGCGTACGCCGACACCAGGAGGTCCAGTCAGGACCCGGCCAGGGATGCCCCTCGCCAGCCAAGTGCTACAGGGTGGCTGACCACCGCCCGCGAGAGATCGTGGTGCCCCCTGTCGAAGTGACCTGCGGCGCGGCCGGGCTCGCCCACATCCAGCCCGGCGCCTACCGCCAGCAATTCCACCCCATCATCGGCCAGGCCCGACGCACCGCGACCGGCCACATCCGCGGCCGGCACCTGGCCGTCCTGCTCGACGCCGCCCGCGAGGACCTCGGCGGAGCACGCCCGCCCAGCGGCTGTATGCGGTGCTCCAGGAGATCCGCGCCCTCTTCGTGACCAGGGGGACACCGTCTGACGCTCTGGCCTGGGCTACGACCGGCAAAGGCCGGCACGCAGTCCTTCCTGGTCACAGCAGACGGATCGCTGCCATGCAGGCGTCGGCGTGCCGTCCGGGTCCAGGCCGTGCGGCCGCAGTCTGCTGAACACCCCCCATACACGGGCCGATGGGGCTGGGTACCGGGTCCGTGGTCGGCGGCCTTCTGAGCTAGGGACACGGCAGCCTGGTGGTCTCCCGCTGCGTCCCGCTTCTCGGCCAGGTCGATCAGGGCCCGGCTGTAGCCGTGCTGAGCGGCCTGCCAGGCCAGTTACTCGCGGCCTTCCGGCGATGGCCCGCAGCATCGCGTTCCGTCGTTTGCTGCCGTCCAACTGGTCCATATCGCGGCCGACATGCCCTGGGCATCCCGCGAAGCGCAAGCCGCCACGGGCGGCCGTCTGTGCTCACAACCGATCCGCCATCACTCGTTGGAGTGAGGTGCGTCGCTGCAGACATCCCGGTGTCCGCAAGCCTTCGCCGAAAGAGCCATCCGACGATGTGAAGGGGCACGAGCTCAGATCCGCGCTCGACTCGCCAGATCGACCACGCCCGCTATAGCCCCCGCTCACAGAGTTGTGACTTAGCGCTTCCAGGTAGTAAGGCCAGCTTGCCGAGGTTCCGCACCGCACGATCAGAGGTGCGGTGCCTCTGGCTGCCAGAGGTCCCAGAACAACGTCCCGCTTCAGCAGCCCTGCGCCGCGCAGGGGCGTTCAGATGGGGCCGGAGAAGTCGTACACAGCCAATCCCCGCTGGCAGGCCGCTGAACAGCCCAAATACCGAAGTAGGGCTGGAGTACCAGGAGATCAAGCTTCCGCTTCGGGGCCCGCACCGGTACGCCGTGCAGCCAGGTCCATACCGGCCAACCGGGCCATCGCCCCGGCGAACCGCACCCGTGACTCTTGCGACACGTCCGAGAACCTCCAGAACGTCCTGCTCCGGTGACACCAGGAGCACGCCGGTCGTGGTGACCGCCGACTCCCCGTGCTCGGTGATCAGTCGGCGCAGATCGGCGTCGCGGTGTGCGTCCCGCACGATCCACGGCGACTGCACCACTTCCAGGGCGTAGTGCGCCTGGATGACCTCGACGACTTATTGCCGTACGACGAGGGTCAGGCCCATGAGCCGTGAGCGCAACGAGCGAGGCCCCCGGGCTGTTGATCGAGATGTCTGACGTCTCAATCACGTTGCTCGGGGGCCTCGTTGGTCATCCGTCCTG
>NZ_JBMNDR010000182.1:0-4516 GCF_052543235.1 Streptomyces sp. SAS_272
GCCGCCGGCCGCGCCGCGGCCGGCGAGGCGCCCGGCGGGCAGCGCCCGCACGGTCAGCGCGTCGACGCGGGCCACCGGTGCGCCGTCGGGGCCGGCGATGTCGAGGCGGACGGCGCCCTCGGTCCGCGCCGGGGCGATGCGCACCCGGACGGCGCGGGCGCCGCTCGCGTACAGCGTGACGCCGCTCCACAGGAACGGGATGTGGACGCGGTCGGCTTCCGCGCCGGGCGCCGGGTCGTGCGGCTGCTGTCCTTGGCCGCCGAGCGCGAGCGGGCGCAGCGCGGCGTCCAGCAGCGCGGGGTGGATGCCGAAGCGTTCGGCGTCGGCGGCCTCGGCGTCCGGCAGCCGCACGTCGAGGTAGATCTCCTCGCCGAGGCGCCAGGCGGCGTGCACGCCCTGGAAGGCGGGCCCGTAGGAGAGGCCGGCGCTCTCCAGGCGCTCGTGGAGCGCCCGCAGGTCGAGGGCCGCCGCCCCGGGCGGGGGCCAGACCCCGCCCGCGCCCGCGCCCGCGGCCTCGGGCGGGGCGGCGTGCTCTGTGCCGAGCAGGCCGGTGGCGTGCCGGGTCCAGGGCGCGCCGTCGCCGCCCGGCGCGGTGTCGGCGCGGGTGTGGACGGCGAACGGGCGGCGGCCCGCGTCGTCGGGGTCGCCGACGGCGACCTGCAGGCGCAGCGCGCCGCGCTCGGGCAGCACCAGGGGGGTTTCCAGGGTGAGGTCGTCGACCGTGGTGCAGCCGGCCTGGTCGCCCGCCCTGACGGCCAGGTCGGCCAGGGCCGCGCCGGGCAGCACCACGGCGCCCGCGACGACGTGGTCGCCGAGCCAGGGGTGGTCCTCCAGGGCGAGCCGGCCGGTGAACACCAGCCCCTCGCCGTCCGCGAGCTCGACGAGGGCGCCGAGCAGCGGGTGGCCGGGCGCGTCCTGGCCCACGCCCGCCACGTCGCGGGGCGCGGGCGGCGTGGGCAGCCAGTAGCGGCTGCGCTGGAAGGCGTAGGTGGGCAGGTCGACGACGCGGGCGCGGCGCCCGGCGAGCAGCGCCGTCCAGTCGACGGGCGCGCCGCGGGTGTCGGCGACGGCGAGCGCGGCGAGGAAGGTGCGCTCCTCCGGGCGGCCGGCCCGCAGGGCGGCGGCCGCCGCGGGGGCCTGGCCGGCGTCCTGGAGGGCGTCGCCCACCATCGCGGTGAGCACGGGGTGGGGGCCCAGTTCGAGGTAGGTGGTGACGCCTTCGCGGTGCAGGGTGCGCACGCCGTCGTGGAAGCGGACCGCGGCGCGGATGTGGCGCGCCCAGTAGCCCGGGTCGGTCAGCTCGCCGGGCTCGGCGATGCGTCCGGTGACGTTGGAGACGAGCGGGATGCGCGGCTCGTGGAAGGCGAGGGCGCCGGCGATCCGCTCGAACTCGTCGAGGACGCCGTCCATGTGGGGCGAGTGGAAGGCGTGCGAGACGGTGAGGCGGCGGGCCTTGACGCCCTGGGCGCGGAAGTGTCCGGCGACCTCCTCCGCGGCGTCGGCGTCGCCCGAGATCACCACGGCGAGGGGCCCGTTGACCGCGGCGATCTCCACCCGGCCGGCGTGCCGGGCGAGCCGGGCGGCCACGTCCGTCTCGGCGGCCCCGATCGCGATCATCGCGCCGCCCTCGCGGGCCGCCTGCATCAGCCGGCCCCGCGCCACCACCAGCGCGCACGCGTCGTCCAGCGTCAGCACACCGGCGGCGTGCGCGGCGCTCACCTCGCCCACGGAGTGGCCGATCAGCGCGGCGGGGACGAGCCCGAAGTGCTCGGCCAGCCGGTACAGCGCGCTCTGCACGGCGAACAGGGCGGCCTGGGTGAACTCGGTGCGGTCCAGCAGATCGGCTTCGGCGCTGTCGGGCGCGGCGAACACCAGCTCCTTGAGCGAGCGGCCGAGCCCGGCGTCGAGGCGGGCGCAGGCCGCGTCGAAGGCCTGCGCGAACACCGGGAACGCCGCGTACAGCTCGCGCCCCATGCCGGCCCGCTGGCTGCCCTGCCCGGTGAACATCACGGCGGTGCGGCCCCCGCCGGACTCGGCGCCGAGGACCACGTCGGGGGTGTCCTGGCCGCGGGCGGCCGCCGTGAGGGCGGCGACGAGTTCCCCGTGGCCGGCGCCCAGCACGACCCCGCGGTGGGCGAGACGGGCGCGGGTGGTGGCCAGGGACAGCGCCAGGTCCTGCGCGCGGGGCGGCTCGCCCGCGCCGTCCAGGTGGGCCAGCAGGCGCGCGGCCTGGGCCTGCAGCCCCTCACGGGTGGGCGCGGACAGCGCCCACGCCAGCAGCCCCGCGCCGGCGGCGGGCTCCGCGCCGGCGGGAGTGACGCCGGGCTCGGCGAGGGGATCGGGGTCGGCGACGGGACCGGCGACGGGGTCGGGGTCGGGGTCGGGGTCGGGGGCGTGCTCGAGGACGAGGTGGGCGTTGGTGCCGCTGATCCCGAACGAGGAGACCGCCGCACGACGCGGCCTGCCGTCCCGCTCGGGCCAGGGCTGTTCCTCGGTGAGCAGCGCCATCGTGCCGCCGGACCAGTCCACGTGCGGCGTCGGCTCGTCGACGTGCAGCGTGCGCGGCAGCCTCTCGTGACGCATGGCCATCACCATCTTGATGACGCCGCCGACGCCGGCGGCCGCCTGCGCGTGGCCGATGTTGGACTTCAGCGAGCCCAGCCACAGCGGCTGCTCACGCGTGTGCTCGCGCCCGTAGGTGGCCAGCAGGGCCTGCGCCTCGATCGGGTCGCCGAGGGTGGTGCCGGTGCCGTGCGCCTCGACCGCGTCGACGTCCGCCCCCGACAGGCCGGCGTCGGCGAGGGCCTGGCGGATGACGCGCTGCTGGGCGGGCCCGTTCGGGGCGGTCAGGCCGTTGGACGCGCCGTCCTGGTTGACGGCGCTGCCGCGGATGACGGCCAGCACCCGGTGCCCGTTGCGGCGGGCGTCCGAGAGGCGTTCCAGCAGGACGAGGCCCACGCCCTCCGCCCAGCCGGTGCCGTCGGACGAAGCGGAGAACGCCTTGCAGCGCCCGTCGGGCGACAGCGCCCGCTGACGGCTGAACTCCACGAACGTGGTGGGCGTCGCCATCAGGGCGACACCGCCCGCCAGGGCGAGCGTGCACTCGCCCTCGCGCAGCGCCCGCGCGGCCAGATGGAGCGCCACCAGCGACGACGAGCAGGCCGTGTCGACGGTGAGCGCCGGGCCCTCCAGACCGAACGTGTACGACACGCGGCCGGAGGCGACGCTGCCCATGCTGCCGTTGCCGAGGTAGCCCTCGTACCCGGCGGGCGCCGGCTGCAGCCGGGAGGCGTAGTCGTTGTACATGACGCCGGCGAACACCCCGGTCCGGCTGCCGCGCAGGGTCGCGGGGTCGATCCCGGCCCGCTCGAACGCCTCCCACGCCGTCTCCAGCAGCAGCCGCTGCTGCGGGTCGGTGGCCAGGGCCTCGCGCGGGCTGATCCCGAAGAACTCGGCGTCGAAGTCCTCGGCGCCGTGCAGGAACCCGCCGCGGCGGCAGTACGTCTTGCCGGCCGCGTCGGGATCCGGGTCGTACAGGCGCGCCTCGTCCCAGCCGCGCGAGGCGGGGAACTCCCCCACCGCGTCCACGCCGTCGGCGACCAGCCGCCACAGCTCCTGCGGCGAGGTGACGCCGCCGGGGTAGCGGCAGCTCATCGAGACGATGGCGATCGGGTCGTCGTCCGCGGCGCGCCCCCGCACCGGCACGGCCCCCGCCGCCGCCGCGGCGGCGGCGGTGTCCTCGCCCGCGACGCGCTCCAGCAGATACCCGGCCACCGCCTGCGGGGTGGGGAAGTCGAAGACCAAGGTGGCGGGCAGCGTCAGGCCGGTGGCCGAGGCCAGCCGGTTGCGCAGTTCGACCGAGGCGAGCGAGTCGAATCCGTAGGTCTTCAAGGCCCGCCGGTCGTCGATCGCGCCGGGCCCCTCGAGGCCGAGGACGGTGGCGACATGGGTGCGCACGAACGCGGCGACGGCGCCCGCGCGTTCGCCGTCGGCCAGGCCGGCGATGCGCTGCGCCCAGGCCCCCTCGGGTGACGCGCCGCCGGCCGGGGCGCTCCTGCGGGCCGGCACCCGGATCAGCGTGCGCAGCAGCGCGGGCAGGCGTCCCTGCGCCGCGTCGGCGCGCAGGGCGTCGGCGTCCAGGCGGGCCGGGACGGCGAGCGGCCGGCCGGCCGCCCACGACGCGTCGAACAGGGCGAGCCCGTCGTCGGTGTCCATGGCGGCAAGGCCCCCGCGGGTCATCCGGGCGCGGTCGGCGTCGTCGAGGTGCCGGGTCAGGCCGGTGGCCTGGCCCCACAGTCCGAAGGCGAGGGAGGCGGCGGGCAGCCCGCGGGCGTGACGGTGCTGGGCGAGCCCGTCGAGGAAGCCGTTGGCGGCGGTGTAGTTGGCCTGGCCCGGGTTGCCGAGCGTGGCGGTGACCGAGGAGAACAGGACGAACGCGGCGAGGTCCATGTCCGAGGTCAGCTCGTGCAGATGCCAGGCCGCGTCCGCCTTGGGCCGCAGCACCCGCTCAAGGCGC
>NZ_JBMNDR010000183.1:0-4454 GCF_052543235.1 Streptomyces sp. SAS_272
GTCGTTCGGTCTGTCCGGCACCAACGCGCACGTCATCCTCGAACAGGCCCCGGCCGAGCCGGTGGACGAGGTTGAGGGTGAAGGCGAGGGCGCGGGTGAAGGCGAGGGCGAGGGTGCGGGTCTGCCGGTGGTGCCCTGGGTGCTGTCCGGGCGCAGCTCCGACGCCCTGCGCTCACAGGCCACCAGGCTGCATGCCTACGCGCAGACGAGAGCAGACCTCAATCCCGTTGCTGTGGCGAGCGCTCTGATCGCCACGCGCACTCCTTTCGAGAACCGCGCCGTCGTCTACGGCCGCGATCACGCGGAACTGCTGGCCGGCCTCCACTGCCTCGCCGTCGGAGATCCCGCGGCCAACCTTGTTCAGGGCACAGTGGCGGATCCTGGTCGGACGGGGTTCTTGTTCGCGGGTCAGGGTGCGCAGCGGGTGGGGATGGGGCGTGGGTTGTATGAGGCGTTCCCGGTGTTCGCGGAGGCGTTCGACGCGGTGTGCGCGCAGGTGGGGGGTGGGTTGCGGGATGTGATCTTCGGCGAGGACACATCGCTGCTGGAGCGTACGGAGTGGGCGCAGCCTGCGTTGTTCGCGGTCGAGGTGGCGTTGTTCCGTCTGGTGGAGTCGTTCGGGGTGCGTCCGGACTTCCTGATGGGTCATTCGGTGGGTGAGATCGCTGCTGCGCATGTGGCGGGTGTGTTCTCGTTGGAGGATGCGTGTGCGCTGGTGGTGGCGCGGGGTCGGTTGATGCAGGCGTTGCCGTCGGGCGGTGCGATGGTCGCCCTCCAGGCGTCCGAGGACGAGGTGGTGCCGCTGTTGGAGGGCCGTGGGGCGCAGGTGTCGGTCGCTGCGGTGAACGGTCCGCGGGCGGTGGTGGTCGCGGGCGTCGAGGCGGCCGTCACGGAGATCGCCGATCAGCTCAAGGCGCAGGGCCGTCGGACGTCCCGTCTGCGGGTCTCGCACGCGTTCCACTCGCCGTTGATGGAGCCGATGCTGGAGGCTTTCCGTGAGGTCGCGGAGGGCGTCTCCTACGGCTCGGCGTCGGTTCCGTTGGTGTCGAATGTGTCGGGGCGGCTCGCTGTGGAGGGCGAGTTGGCGTCGGCGGAGTACTGGGTGCGGCATGTGCGTGAGGCGGTGCGGTTCGCCGACGGGATCGGTGTGCTGGCCGCCGAGGGGGTGACGCGGTTCCTGGAGATCGGCCCCGACGGCACTCTCACCGCACTCGCGCAGAACAGCCTCCCCGAAGACACCGGCGACGCGCTGTTCGTGTCGATGCTCCGAAAGGACCGGAGCGAGGTGGACACCGTTGTCGCGTGCGTTGCCGCCGGATACACGGCGGGGCTCTTCGTCGACTGGACCGCCGTGATCGGTGAGGTCTCCACGGCCGGCGTCGACCTGCCGACGTACGCCTTCCAGCGCGAGCGGTTCTGGCCGCAGACCAAGCGCAGTGAAGTCGTGCGCGACGCGGAACTCTGGGAACCCACCGAACCGGAGGAGGCGCGCCGGCTGGCGCACACGTTGAACATCGGCGAGGACGTCGTCCAGGAGGTCCTCGCGGGACTGGCGGCCCGGCACCGGGATCGCACGGTTCGGGCCGAGGTGGACGGCTGGCAGTACCGCGTCGACTGGCAGGAGGTCGCGCTGCCGCCCGGTGACGGCCCTTCCGGGCAGTGGCTGGTGCTCCACTCGGCGAGGCACTCGGCTCACCTGGAGACGGTGACCGCTGCGCTGCCCGAGCACCTGCTCCTGTCGCTCGCCGACGAGCCCGACCGTGCGGAGCTGGCCCGCGCCGTCGCCGCCCTTCCGGGCCGGCGGATCGCCGGAGCCGTCGTCCTGTGCGACACGCTCGTGCAGGCACTCATCGCCACACAGGCGATGGGTGACGCGAAGGTGGCAGGGCCCACCTGGCTGGTGACCCGAGGAGCGGTCTCCGTGGGCGACCTCGACGACGGTCCACTGCAGGCCGAGCAGGCCGCCGTCTGGGGACTGGGTCGTGTCGCCGCACTGGAACACCCTGACCGCTGGGGCGGACTCGTCGACCTGCCGGAGACGCCTGACGCGGACACCGCCGTGCTCCTCGCGTCGGTCCTCTCATCCTCCTCGGAGGATCAACTCGCGCTGCGCGTGGGCCGGATCCATGCCCGCAGGCTTCGGCAGGCGTCCGCTCCGCGGTCCACCGGACCGGGGTGGAAACCGGAAGGAAAGATCCTGGTCACCGGCGGAACCGGCGCTCTCGGAGCGCACGTCGCGCGCTGGCTCGTCCTGCGGGGAGCCACCGACCTGCTTCTCACCGGGCGGCAGGGTCCCGACGCCGACGGAGCCGACCGGCTCGTCGCCGAGCTCCGCGACTCGGGCGCGCAACGGGTGAGCGTCGAAGCGTGCGACGTGTCCGACCGGGCAGCGGTCGCCGACCTGCTCTCCCGGCACCGGGTCAGCGCCGTCTTCCATGTCGCCGGCGTCCCGGACCACATGCCCTTCGACGACATCGACTCCGCTCATGTGCGGCGGGTGGTGGGGGCGAAGGCGTGGGGTGCGGTGCATTTGGATGAGTTGACGCGTGGGTGGGATCTGTCGGCGTTCGTGGTGTTCTCGTCGATCGCGGGTGTGTGGGGGAGTGGTGGGCAGGGGGCGTATGCGGCGGCGAATGCGTGGGCTGATGCGGTGGTGGAGTCGCGTCGTGGTCGTGGTCTGGTGGGTGTGTCGGTGGGGTGGGGTCCGTGGGCGGGTGGGGGGATGGTGTCGGGTGAGGGTGCGGTGGAGTTGGGTCGTCGTGGGTTGCGGGTGATGGATCCGGGGCGTGCTCTGGTGGGGTTGGGGTCGGTGCTGGAGGGGGGTGGGGGTTCGGCGGTGGTGGCTGATGTGGAGTGGGACCGTTTCGTTCCCGCGTTCACCAGCCGCCGTCCCAGCCCCCTGCTCACCGCCCTCCCGCTCCTCACCGGCCCCGACGCCGTCGAAGAGCACACGACCGAAGACGCTCGAGCCGTGCTGACCGCCCGATTGGCGCACCGCCCTGTGAAGGAACGTCTGCGCGCGTTGCGGGAACTGGTCCGCAAGCGGGCCGCGGTGGTGCTCGGTCGATCCGAAGGCTCCGCCCTGGACCTCGACCGGCCCTTCAACGACGTGGGATTCGACTCCCTCACCGCCGTCGAACTCCGCAATCAGCTCCACACCGAGACCGGGCTGCGGCTGCCGTCGACCCTGGTCTTCGACCATCCGAGCCCCCGGCACCTCGCCGATCACCTGCACGACGAGTTGTTCGGCCGACCGGACCACAGGGATGCAGAGTCGGGAGCGGCGCTGCGGCCAGGACGAGGTGACGAGTCGGCGCTCCGTGACGCACTCGCCACGATCCCCTTCTCGCGTTGGGAGGAGAGCGGCCTGCTGGCAGCTGTGCTGTCGTTGGCGGACAGCGGTCCGAACGGACGGGCCGCCGACGAGGCCGTCCCGTCCGGGCCCACGGCGTACGGCACAGCCCGCCTCACGGGCGCCTTCGAGCAGTCGCAGAACGACGACGAGTCCGTGCCCGGCGCGATCGACGCCATGGACGTCGACGCACTCGTTCAACTGGCCCTGGGCGACTCCACCTCCTGAAGCACCATCCCACCGCCACGTCTTCCCGTCCGCCCGCGAACGGGCCACGAACCAGTGGAGTTTGAGCATGCCCACCTCCGAAGAGCGCGTCGTCGCCGCGCTGCGCGCCTCCCTGACCGAGAACGAGCGACTGCGTCAGCGCAACGACGAACTCAGCCGGGCAGCGAGCGAACCCATTGCCATCGTCGGCATGGCGTGCCGCTACCCCGGTGACGTCACCACCCCGGAACAGCTGTGGGAGCTGGTCGCGGCCGGCGTCGACGCCGTCACGCCGTTCCCCGCGGACCGTGGCTGGGAGCTGACGGCCGGGGCCTCCTCGGCGACCCAGGGGCAGGGCGGATTCGTCGCCACGGCCACGGAATTCGACGCGGGCTTCTTCGGGGTGTCGCCCCGCGAGGCCCTTGCGATGGACCCCCAACAGCGTCTCGTTCTGGAGACGTCCTGGGAGGCGCTGGAGCGCGCAGGCCTCAAGCCCGCCTCCGTGCGCGGCAGTCGTACCGGCGTCTTCGTCGGATGCAGCAACCAGAACTACGGGGCCGTCTCGGGAGACGACCTGCCGGAGGGCGTCGAGGGCCACCTGCTCACCGGCAACGCCGCGAGCGTCGTCTCGGGGCGGGTGTCGTATGTGCTGGGTCTGGAGGGTCCGGCGGTGACGGTCGACACGGCGTGCTCCTCGTCGTTGGTCGCCCTGCACCTGGCGGCGCAGTCACTGCGGTCCGGGGAGTGCGACCTGGCCCTGGCAGGCGGCGTCACCGTGATGTCCACCCCCGATGTCTTCGTGGAGTTCGGTCGTCAGGGTGGGTTGGCGGCGGATGGTCGGTGCCGGGCGTTCGGTGAGGGTGCGGACGGTACGGGGTGGGGTGAGGGTGTGGGT
>NZ_JBMNDR010000184.1:0-3952 GCF_052543235.1 Streptomyces sp. SAS_272
ACACTCAACGAACCGCGCAGCGAACACCTCCGACACATCCAACAACTCCACCGCCATACCCACCCACTGCGCACCCTGACCCGGAAACACGAACACCGGATCGAGGGGGGAGGCGGGGCTCTCGGTGAGGCCGCGAGCCCCACTCGCGGGCCTTTCGCCCCTGGCCAGGGCGCGCAGACCGTCGACCAGGCCGGCGTGGTCGGTGCCGATGACGACGGCGCGCTCCTCCAGCGCGGCGCGACCGGTGGCGAGCGCGTGGGAGACGTCCACGGTGGAGAGGCCGGCGGACTCGACGCGGTCGAGCAACCGCTGTGCCTGCTCCTTCAGCGCGGCCTCCGACCGGGCCGACAGCATCCAGGGCAGGACGACACCGGTCTTCTCCGCCTTGTCCACCGCCTCGGCGTCCGCCGTCTGGGCATCCGTCGTCTGGGCGTCCGTCGTCCCGGCATCCGTCGTCCCGGCATCCGTCGTCCCGGCGGCTTCCTCCGGTTCGGCGACCGGCGCCTGCTCGAGGACGACGTGGGCGTTCGTGCCGCTGCCTCCGAAGGAGGAGACACCCGCGCGGCGCGGCCGTCCGGTGTCCGGCCAGTCGACCGCCTCGGTGAGCAGGCGCAGCGTGCCGGAGGACCAGTCGACGTGCGGGGTGAGCTCCTCTCCGTGGAGCGACTTGGGGGCGACGCCGTGCCGGAGCGACTCGACCATCTTGATGATGCCCACGACGCCGGAAGCGGCCTGTGTGTGGCCGACGTTGGACTTCAGGGAACCGATCAGCAGCGGGGAGCCGGCGTCGCGCTCCTGGCCGTAGGTGGCCTGCAGCGCCTGCGCCTCGATCGGGTCACCCAGCTTCGTCCCCGTGCCGTGCGCCTCCACCACGTCCACGTCCGCCGCCGACAGACCCGCGTCCGCCAGCGCCGCACGGATCACCCGCTGCTGCGACGGACCGTTCGGCGCCGTCAACCCGTTCGACGCACCGTCCTGGTTGATCGCCGAACCCCGCACCACCGCCAGCACCTGATGCCCCGACGCCACGGCGTCCGACAACCGCTCCAGCAGCAGCACACCGACGCCTTCGCCCCAGCCCGTGCCGTCGGCGCCGGCCGCGAAGGGCTTGCAGCGGCCGTCGGCGGCCAGGCCGCGCTGACGGCTGAACTCGATGAAGTTGCGCATGCTGGCCATGACGGTGACACCGCCCGCGACCGCCATCGAGCACTCGCCCGAGCGCAGTGCCCGGACCGCGAGATGGAGGGCGACCAGCGAGGAGGAGCACATGGTGTCGAGGCTGACGGCCGGTCCCTCGAAGCCGAAGCTGTAGGAGATGCGCCCCGACAGCACGGCGGCGGATCCGCCGGTCAGCAGATGTCCTTCGATGCCCTCGGGCGCACGGGCGCCGTCGGGCGCGTAGGCCTGGTTGCTGGCGCCGACGAACACACCGGTGGAACTGCCCCGCAGCGTCGTGGGGTCGATGCCGGCCCGTTCGAACGCCTCCCAGGTGGTTTCCAGGAGCAGTCGCTGCTGCGGGTCCATCGCGGTCGCCTCACGCGGCGAGATCTCGAAGAAGGCGGCGTCGAACTCGGCCGCGTCGTGCAGGAAGGCGCCCTGGCGGACGTAACTGGTGCCGATGCGCTCCGGGTCGGGGTCGTACAGCGCCTCGATGTCCCAGCCGCGGTCGGTCGGCAGGTCCGAAACGGTGTCGACGCCGTCGGCGACGACCCGCCACAGGTCCTCCGGGCTGCGCACTCCGCCGGGCATGTGACAGGCGGTGGCCACGATGGCAATGGGCTCGTGCGCCCGCGTCTCCAGGTCGGTGAGCCTGTGACGGGTCTGTCGCAGGTCCGTGGTGACGCGCTTGAGGTAGTCCCGCAGCTTGTCCTCGGTGTTGTGCGTGTTGGCCATGCCAGTCAGCCCTTCAAGAATCGGGAAGTCGTGTCGGGGGTGCGCTCAGGAGATCCCGAGTTCCTTGTCGATCAGATCGAACATGTCCTGGTCGGAGGCGCCGACCAGTTCCTCGTCCACGGTCGCGGGGGTGGGTGCGCCGGTGGGCGCCGCCCAGGAGTCGAGCAGGCCGCGCAGCGCGTCGGCGATTTCCGCCCTGCCGGCCGGGTCCGACGTGGCGCGGTAGGCCGCCTCGATCTCCTTCAGCCGGGGGTCGAGCGCGCTGTCCCCGGCGTCCTCGGGGAAGAGTTCCGCGCCCAGGTGGTCGGCGAGGGCGTTCGGCGTCGGATGGTCGAAGACGAGCGTCGCGGAGAGCCTGACGCCGAGTGCCGAACCGAGCCGGTTGCGCAGTTCGACAGCGGTCAGGGAGTCGAATCCCATGTCCCGGAAGGCCCGGCCGGGCTTGACCACTTCGGCGGCTCCGGAGCCGAGGACCGCCACTGCGTGCGTCCGGACCAGCTCGGCCAGTCGGCGCTTGCGCTTGGCGGCCGGCAACGCGGCCAGTTCGCCGCGGAGCCCGCCGGCCCCTGCGCTCGCGTCCGCCGTGTGCCCGGCCGCCCCTTCGCCGTCCTGCTCGGCCGGCAGCGCCTGCACTTCCGGGATCTCGTCGATCAGCGGGCGATG
Source organism: Streptomyces sp. SAS_272 (assembly GCF_052543235.1). Taxonomy (NCBI): domain Bacteria; kingdom Bacillati; phylum Actinomycetota; class Actinomycetes; order Kitasatosporales; family Streptomycetaceae; genus Streptomyces; species Streptomyces sp. SAS_272. The sequence continues at coordinate 2,557 of NZ_JBMNDR010000184.1, forward strand.
CCCGTGGGCGCAGTACGCGGGCACGAACCGGTCCCATCGGATGTCCGCCACGACGACGGTGGTCTCGTTCGCCGCCACCGATTCGCGCAGGGCGCGCACGGCGAGCGCCGGCTCCATCGCGGGCACCCCGCGCCGCGCCAGCTGCTCGCCGACCTCGGCGTCGACCATGCCGCCGCCGGCCCAGGCGCCCCAGGCGATCGAGGTGGCGGGCAGGCCGGCGGCGCGACGCCGTTCGGCGAGCGCGTCGAGGTGGGCGTTGGCCGCCGCGTACGGCCCCTGGCCGCCGTTGCCCCAGACGCCGGCTCCGGAGGAGAAGAGCACGAAGGCGTCCAACGGGCGTGCGCCCAGCAGCTCGTGCAGGTTCTCGGCGCCCACGACCTTGGCGTGCATCAGCTCGACGGCCTCGTCGGCGTCGATCTTCGTGAGCGGCCGCGCCCGGTCGACGGCGCCCGCGGTGTGGACGACCGCGGTCAGGGGGGTCTCTTCCGGGATGGCCCGCATGACGTCGGCGAGCGCGCCGCGGTCGGCGACGTCGCAGGCGACGATGGTCACCCGGCATCCGAGGTCGGTCAGTTCGCGCTCCAGCTCCGCCGCACCCGGTGCGTCGGGACCGCGCCGGCTGGTCAGCACCAGATGCTCCGCGCCCTCGTGGGCGAGATCCCTTGCCACATGAGCGCCGAGGGCCCCGGTGCCTCCGGTGATGAGTACGGCGCCTCGCGGTTTCCACACCGGCGCCTCGACGGATCCGCCGAGCGGTGAGCGCACCATCCGCCGGACGCGCACTCCCCGCTGCCCGGGCCGGAGCGCGAACTCGCTCTCTGCGCCGGACGCGTCGCCTGCCGCAAGCAGCGCGGGCAGCCACGCCAGCAGCTCGATGCCGCCGTCCGCGGGGAGGTCCACCAGCCCGCCGGACCGCTCCGGATCGTCCAGAGCGGCGACCCGAAGCAGACCCCACGCGGCAGCCTGGCCGGCGACGGGCTCTTCCTCGCCGTCGACGGCGACGGCTCCGCGCGTCAGTGACCACAGTCCCGCATGGGTCGCGCTGTCCGCGAGTGCCTGGCTCAAGGCCATGGAGCCGAGCACTCCCCTGGTGACGCCCGGGCTGCGCTTGTCCGGTGCGTCGTCCAGGGCCAGCAGCGACAGCACGCCGACGGGGGCGTCCCCGGGTTTCGCGGCCGCGTCCAGCAGTTCGGCGACGACCGTCCGATCCGCCCGCTCCGGCACGACGACCTGGACGACTCGCGTCGCCTCCTCCAGAACGCGTCGCGCCCGGACCGTCACGTCGTCGTCCGTCCGCCCTTCGGGGACGACGAGCAGCCAGGTCCCCTCGAGGGTGGCTCCTTCGGGGAGCCGACAGGGCCGCCACGCCACCCGGTAGCGCCAGCTGTCCAGTTTC
>NZ_JBMNDR010000185.1:0-3830 GCF_052543235.1 Streptomyces sp. SAS_272
CGCCGGACGGCCTGCCGTGCAAGGAGAAAGTCCTCGATGTCCGTCGACAGCATCCCGGAGACCCACACCACACCCGCCGCGGCGCAGCAGTCCCTGAGCACCGCGGCCGCCCGAAACCTCGCCACCACCACCAAGTCCGCCCCGCAGATGCAGGAGATCACCTCCCGCTGGCTGCTGCGGATGCTGCCCTGGGTCGAGACCAAGGGCGGCGCCTACCGGGTCAACCGGCGGTTGCGCCACACCCTCGGCGACGGGCGCATCGAGTTCGTCCAGGAGGGCGCCACGGTCCGGGTGATCCCCCGGGAGCTCGGTGAACTGGCCCTGCTGCGCGGATTCGAGGACGTGGACGTGCTCACCGCCCTGGCCGACCGCTGCACACAGCGCGATTTCGCAGCGGGCGAGGTCCTCGTCGAGCGCGGCAGCCCCGCGGACCGGATCCACCTCATCGCCCACGGCCGGCTCGTCCAGACGTCCGAGGGCCAGTACGGCGGAGAGAACTCCCTCGCGGTGCTCGCAGACGGCGACCACTTCGGCGAGAGCGCCCTGTCGGACTCCGACTCCCGTCACGACTGCACGGTCACCGCCGAGACGTCCGGAACCCTTCTCACCCTCTCCCACGCAGACTTCACCGCCGTCCTCAGCCGCGCACCCCGTCTACGGGCCCACGTCGACCGGTTCAGCTCCCGCGCACGCCGGCGGCAGAACAAACACGGCGAGGCGGAGATCGCCCTGTCGGCCGGTCACGTCGGCGAGGCCGAACTGCCAGGCACCTTCGTCGACTACGAGCTGAAGCCTCGCGAGTACGAGCTCTCCGTCGCGCAGACCGTGCTGCGGGTCCACACCCGGGTCGCCGACCTCTACAACGGTCCGATGAACCAGAGTGAGGAGCAACTCAGGCTCACCGTCGAGGCGTTGCGGGAACGTCAGGAACACGAGCTGATCAACAACCGCGAGTTCGGGCTGCTGAACAACGTCGACTTCAAGCAGCGCATCCAACCTCGCTCCGGGCCGCCGACCCCGGACGACATGGACGATCTGCTCTGTCGCCGGCGCGGGACCAAGCTGTTCCTCGCCCATCCCAGGACGATCGCCGCCATCGGACGTGGCTTCAACGCCTGCGGGCTCTACCCCGACCACGTCGACCTCGGCGGGCAATCCGTCCCCGCCTGGCGCGGGGTCCCCATCCTGCCCTGCAACAAGATCCCGGTCAGCAAGGAGCAGACCAGCTCCATCATCGCGATGCGCACCGGCGAGAAGAACCAGGGCGTCATCGGTCTGCGGCAGACAGGGCTGCTGGACGAGTACGAACCGGGGCTCTCCGTGCGGTTCATGGGCATCAACGAGCAGGCGGTCATCTCGTACCTCGTCAGCACCTACTACTCCGCCGCGGTGCTCCTGCCCGACGCCGTCGGGGTGATGGAGAACGTGCAGATCGCCCCCAGGCCGCGCTGACGTCCTGACGTCCTGGTCCGCCGCAGGGCCACCCGTGACACGTCCGAGCACGACGGACCGCCCACCCCACCGCAGCAAGGAGCCGACGATGCCCGACTCCGGGCCCCTCGGATCATCCCCGCCCGAGCGGCGACCGACGCCGCGCACAGCCGTGCACGACGCCCCCGCGCCGCTGGTTCCCGACCTTCCGGCCACGCATGCCGCCTCCGGTTTTCTGGCAGCACTGCATCCGCCGGTCACGGTCCCCGACCCGCCACCCCCGACGGCCGCCCCCACCACAGGACACACGCCCGACCCGACCGCGGCCGGTTCCGCCCTCCAGGGGGTCGCCCTCCAGGAGGTCCTGCGCGGACCCACCGGACTGGGCACGTCCTCCCTCGCGCTGTCCGCCAGGGACGAACCCCCGCCTGCGCAACCGGTGTCCGCGCCCCCCGCTCCGCCCGCCGCGGGCCGGGCCGTCCCCGGGCTCTACCACCATGCCGTCCCGGAGCCCGACCCCGTGCGCGTCGAGGAGGTCAGCCGGCGGATCAAGCACTGGGCCGAGGACGAGGTGCGGCTCTATCCCGAGGAGTGGGAGGGACAGTTCGACGGCTTCTCCGTGGGCCGCTACATGGTGGCCTGCCACCCCGACGCTCCGACGGTCGACCACCTGATGCTCGCCACCCGCCTCATGGTCGCCGAGAACGCGGTGGACGACTGCTACTGCGAGGACCACGGCGGGTCACCCGTCGGTCTCGGCGGGCGCCTCCTCCTCGCGCACACGACGCTCGACCACCTCCACACCACGACGGAGTACGCGTCGGCGTGGCAGGAGTCCCTCGTCTCGGACGCCCCCCGCCGGGCGTACCGCAGCGCGATGGACTACTTCGTCCGCGCGGCCACACCCTCGCAGGCCGACCGCTACCGGCACGACATGGCCCGGCTGCACATGGGCTACCTCGCCGAAGCCGCCTGGGCCCAGACCGGCCACGTCCCGGAGGTGTGGGAGTACCTGGCGATGCGCCAGTTCAACAACTTCCGTCCCTGCCCCACCATCACCGACACCGTCGGCGACTACGAACTGCCCGCGGATCTGCACGCGCGGCCCGACATGCAGCGGGTCATCGCCCTGGCGGGCAACGCGACCACCATCGTCAACGACCTCTACTCGTACACCAAGGAACTCGACAGCCCGGGCGTCCACCTGAACCTGCCGGTGGTGATCGCGGAACGCGAGCGGCTCTCCGAGCGCGACGCCTATCTGAAGGCCGTCGAGGTCCACAACGAACTCCAGCACGCCTTCGAGGCCGCCGCGGCCGACCTCGCGAAGGCCTGCCCACTGCCCCCGGTGCTGCGTTTCCTCCGGGGCGTGGCTGCCTGGGTCGACGGCAACCACGACTGGCACCGCACCAACACCTACCGATACAGCCTGCCCGACTTCTGGTAAGAACGGAATTTTCTGTGACCACTGAGACGACCTCCGCCGCCACCGCGACCGCCACCGCGAAGATCCCGGCCCCGGCGACCGCGTACCAGGAGGACATCGCCCGCTACTGGAACTCGGAGGCACGACCGGTCAATCTCCGCCTCGGTGACGTGGACGGGCTCTACCACCACCATTACGGCATCGGGGACGTGGACCACGCCGCGCTCGGCGACCCGGCGCACAGCGAGTACGAGAAGAAGCTCATCGCGGAACTGCACCGGCTGGAATCGGCGCAGGCGGAGTTCCTCATGGACCACCTCGGCGCCGTCGGTCCCGGCGACACCCTCGTAGACGCCGGCTGCGGGCGTGGCGGGTCCATGGTCATGGCTCACCGCCGCTTCGGCTGCAAGGTCGAGGGCGTCACCCTGTCCACCACCCAGGCCGACTTCGGCAACAGGCGCGCGCGGGAACTGCGGATCGAGGACCACGTCCGCTCCCGCGTGTGCAACATGCTCGACACGCCTTTCGACAAGGGCAGCATCGCGGCGTCGTGGAACAACGAGTCGACCATGTACGTCGACCTGCACGACCTGTTCGCCGAGCACTCGCGCTTCCTGAAGGTGGGCGGCCGGTACGTGACGATCACCGGCTGCTGGAACCCCCGCTACGGTCAGCCGTCGAAGTGGGTCTCCCAGATCAACGCCCACTTCGAGTGCAACATCCACTCCCGCCGCGAGTACCTGCGCGCCATGGCCGACAACCGACTCGTGCCGCACACCGTCGTCGACCTCACTGCGGACACGCTGCCCTACTGGGAGCTGCGGGCCACGTCGTCGTTGGTCACCGGAATCGAGGAGGCGTTCATCGAGTCATACCGGGACGGCTCCTTCCAGTACGTCATGATCGCGGCCGACCGCGTGTGAGCCCGGCGTCGCGGGGGGGGGGGGGGGGCGTTCACCGGCGGCCCCGGCCC
>NZ_JBMNDR010000186.1:0-3814 GCF_052543235.1 Streptomyces sp. SAS_272
TGACACCGGGCGCCCCCTCCGTCGTCCGGCCGGGCGGCCTCCGTCGTCCGGCCCGGGCTACTCCCCGAGCAGGGCCCGTACCCGCTCCTGGCCGACGGCCAGCAGCAGGGTGGGCAGCCGGGGGCCGGTGTCGCGTCCGACCAGCAGGTGGTAGAGCAGGGCGAAGAACGTGCGCTGGGCCGTCTTGATCTCCGGCGGGAGTTCCTTGGGCGTGGCGTCGGCGGAGAAGCCGGCCTGCACCTTGGGGACGCCGTAGACGAGGTGGGTGAGACCGTCGAGGGACCAGTTGGCGGCGAGACCGTCGAGGAGGAGCCGCAGAGACTGCTGGGAGGCTTCGTCGAGGGACTTGAGCAGTTCGGCGTCCGCTTCCCGGCGCACGATGGTGCGCTGGTCGGCGGGGACGTGCGTGTTGATCCAGGCCTCGGCCTTGTCGTACCGGGGCCGGGCCTCGTCCAGGGCTGCGAGCGGGTTGTCCGGGTCGAGTTCGCTCAGGATGCGCAGGGCCTGCGCCTGTTCGCCGGCGGTGATGTCGGCGACGGAGGCGAGGGTGCGGTACGGCAGCGGCCGCGGGGTGCGCGGCAGTTCCGCGTCGGCGGTCCGCACCGCACGCGCGTGTGCGGCGACGTCCGCGGGCAGGGCGGAGCCGTCGGCGACCTTGGCGTCGAGCTTGTCCCACTCGTCGTAGAGCCGCTGGATCTCCTGGTCGAAGGCGATCTTGAAGGACTGGTTGGGACGGCGGCGGGCGTAGAGCCAGCGCAGCAGCTGCGGTTCCATGATCTTCAGCGCGTCGCCGGGTGTGGGCACGCCGCCCTTGGACGACGACATCTTCGCCATGCCGCTGATGCCGACGAAGGCGTACATGGGCCCGATGGGCTGCTTGCCGCCGAAGATGCCGACGATCTGGCCGCCGACCTGGAAGGAGGAGCCCGGGGAGGAGTGGTCGACGCCGGAGGGCTCGAAGACGACGCCCTCGTAGGCCCACCGCATCGGCCAGTCGACCTTCCAGACCAGCTTGCCGCGGTTGAACTCGTTGAGCCGGACGGTCTCCGAGAAGCCGCAGGCGGTGCAGGCGTAGGTCAGTTCGGTGGTGTCGTCGTCGTAGGAGGTGACGGTGGTGAGGTCCTTCTCGCAGTTGCCGCAGTAGGGCTTGTACGGGAAGTAGCCGGCGGTGCCGGCGGAGCCGTCGTCCTCGTCGGCCGCGCCGGAGCCCTCGGCGGCTTCCAGCTCGGCCTCGTCGAGGGGCTTCTGCTGCTGCTTCTTCGCCGGGGCCTTCTTGGTGCGGTACTGGTCGAGGATCGCGTCGATGTCGGCGCGGTGCCTGATCGCGTGCAGGATCTGCTCGCGGTAGACGCCCGAGGTGTACTGCTCGGTCTGGCTGATGCCGTCGAACTCGACGCCGAGTTCGGCGAGCGACGCCGTCATCGCGGCCTTGAAGTGCTCGGACCAGTTCGGGTGGGGCGAGCCCTGCGGGGCCGGGACCGAGGTCAGCGGCTTGCCGATGTGCTCCGCCCAGGAGTCGTCGACGCCCGCGATGCCCTGGGGGACCTTGCGGTAGCGGTCGTAGTCGTCCCAGGAGATGAGATGGCGCACCTGGTGTCCACGGCGCCGGATCTCGTCGGCGACGAGGTGCGGGGTCATGACCTCGCGGAGGTTGCCGAGGTGGATGGGACCGGAAGGGGACAGTCCGGATGCGACCACCACAGGTTTGCCGGGGGCCCGACGCTCCGACTCTTCGATGACCTCGTCCGCGAAACGGGAGACCCAGTCGGTGGTCTCGGTGCTCTGAGCCACGATCGGCACGTCCTTCTTTCTCCGGGGCAGCCGGTACGGTCGACGGCTGGAGCCCCCATTCTCCCAGCTCCGCCCGCAACCGCGAAAACACCTTTACGAGACCGTGCCCCGGCCCCGCCCCGGCGACGGCTCCCGCGTCCGGGCAACCGCTTTGCCCCGCGTGGGATACTGGCGAGGTCTACCGACCCCACGAGGAGAACGGCTCCCACCCCATGACCTCGGTCACGTCGCTCACCGATCTCGTCCATCAGCGCCTCGCGAACGCCCTCTCGGCCACCCTGCCGGAGGCCGGTGCGGACCCGCTGCTGCGACGAAGCGACCGGGCCGATTTCCAGGCCAACGGCATTCTGGCGCTGGCCAAGAAGGCGAAGGCGAACCCGCGGGAGCTGGCGACGCAGGTCGTGGCGAACGTGGTGTCGGGTGAGGTGATCCGGGAGATCGAGGTCTCGGGCCCCGGTTTCCTCAACGTCACGATCACCGACGGGGCGATCACGCGGAACCTGGCGGCGCGCTACGCCGACGACACCGCCCGCCTCGGCGTGCCGCACACGGCGCAGCCCGGCACCACGGTCATCGACTACGCCCAGCCCAACGTGGCGAAGGAGATGCACGTCGGTCACCTGCGCTCGGCGGTGATCGGCGACGCGGTGGTCCGGATCCTCGAGTTCACGGGCGAGGCGGTCGTGCGCCGGCACCACATCGGCGACTGGGGAACCCAGTTCGGCATGCTCATCCAGTACCTGGACGAGCATCCGCACGAGCTGGACCACAAGGACGCCGAGGTGAGCGGCGAGGAGGCGATGTCGAACCTCGACCGTCTCTACAAGGCGGCCCGCCGGCTCTTCGACTCGGACGAGGAGTTCAAGACGCGTGCCCGCCGCCGGGTCGTGGACCTCCAGGCGGGCGACCCGGACACCCTCGCGGCCTGGCAGAAGTTCGTCGACGAGTCCAAGATCTACTTCTTCTCCGTCTTCGAGAAGCTGGACATGGAGATCCGGGACGAGGACATCGTCGGCGAGTCGGGCTACAACGACATGCTGCACGAGACCTGCCGTCTGCTGGAGGAGTCCGGGGTCGCGGTCCGCTCGGAGGGCGCGCTGTGCGTGTTCTTCGACGACATCAAGGGCCCGGACGGCAATCCGGTGCCGCTGATCGTCCAGAAGTCCGACGGCGGCTTCGGCTACGCGGCGACGGACCTGTCGGCGATCCGCGACCGGGTGTTCCAGCTGAAGGCGGACACGCTGCTGTACGTGGTGGACGCCCGTCAGTCGCTGCACTTCAGGATGGTGTTCGAGACGGCACGCCGGGCCGGCTGGCTCAACGACGACGTGAAGGCTCACCAGTTGGCCTTCGGCACGGTCCTGGGCAAGGACGGCAAGCCGTTCAAGACCCGTGAGGGCGAGACCGTGCGGCTGGTGGACCTGCTGGACGAGGCGGTCGACCGGGCGACGGCCGTGGTCGGCGAGAAGCGCGAGAAGGTCGGCCTGACGGACGAAGAGGTCGTGGAGAACGGCCGGTACGTGGGCATCGGGGCGGTGAAGTACGCCGACCTGTCGACGTCGGCGGTGCGGGACTACAAGTTCGACCTGGACCAGATGGTCTCGCTGAACGGCGACACCTCCGTGTACCTCCAGTACGCCTACGCCCGCATCCGGTCGATCCTGCGCAGGGCGGGCGACGCCCGGCCCGCCGCCCATCCGGAGCTGGCGCTCGCCCCGGCGGAGCGGGCGCTGGGTCTGCACCTGGACCGGTTCGGGGAGACGGTCGCGGAGGTGGCGGCGGCGTACGAGCCGCACAAGCTCGCCGCGTACCTGTACCAGCTGGCCTCGCTGCTCACGACGTTCTACGACCAGTGCCACGTGCTGTCGCCCGACAACGCGCCGGAGGTCGTGGAGAACCGTCTGTTCCTCGTGGACCTCACCGCCCGCACCCTGCACCAGGGGATGGCGCTGCTGGGCATCCGGACGCCCGAGCGGCTCTGAGACGACGACGGAAGCACGCGAGCGGGGGGGGGGGGGGGGGG
>NZ_JBMNDR010000187.1:0-3791 GCF_052543235.1 Streptomyces sp. SAS_272
TTTCCTGCTCCCGCGGCGGGGGCTGTCCGCGGGAGCCGGGGTTCGAGGGGCGGGCGGGGCGGGCGGGGGCCGTTACGGCCGGCGGGGCGTCAGCGGCTGGGCTCCGGCTCCGTGGTGACGGGGGCCGGGGCGGCGGCCGTCTTGCGGCTCAGATGGTTGCGGGCCAGCGTGCACAGCACCGCGGCGACGGCGACGGCGCTGAGCGGCAGGACGAGCGAGGCGTGCATGGTGGCCACGAATCCCTGGTCGTAGACCTCGCCGGCCAGCTTGCCGAGGCGGTCCGCCGTCTGCGCGGGCAGGTCGGCGGCGAGGCTCTGGAGCGCGCCGGCGTCGGGGGTGTCGCCGTGCGAGAAGGCGCCGACGAAGCCGTCGCGGGAGGCCGGCGGCAGTTCGGCGGCGCGGGCCTGCGCCTCGGAGTGCAGGTTCGCGGTGAGCCGGCTCTGCAGGACGGCGCCCACGACGGAGGCGCCGAGGACCGAGCCGATCTGCCGGATCGTGTTGTTGAGGCCCGAGGCCGCGCCGGCCAGCTGCGGCGGCACGTTGCGCATCGCCTCGCTCGACATCGGCGCGAGCAGGCAGCCGGTGCCCAGGCCGACCACGGCCATCGGCAGGGTGAAGGTGTACCAGGAGCTGTCGGCGCCGGCGAGCAGCAGCACGAGGCAGATGCCGCTGCCGTAGACGACGAGGCCGAAGAGCAGGACGTTCTTGCCGCCGATGCGGTCGGAGAGGCGGCCCGCGAAGGGCGCGGCGGTCATCGACAGGATCGGGGACGGCGCGAGGGTGAGGCCGGCCTGGACGGCGCTCATGCCGAGCACGGACTGCAGATAGATGTTCATCGGCAGCACCAGGCCCAGCAGGGCCATGGAGATCAGGGCGACGATCGCGGTCATCACGGTGAAGTTGCGGTCGCGGAACAGCGCGAACGGCACCAGCGGCTCGTCGTTCTGCCGGCGGCGCTGGTGCCCGACGAACACCGCGACGAGGGCCAGGCCGGCGGCGATCAGGGCGACGATGCCCGCGTTCCAGTGGTAGCGCTCGCCCTCCTGGAGGCCGAAGGCGAGGCAGAACAGGGCGGCGGTGGCGACGAGGACGCCGGGCAGGTCGAACCGGTGGGCGCGGGCGGGCCTGATGTCGGGCACCAGCAGGAGGGTCAGCACGACGACGGCGACGCCGATCGGCACGTTGATGAAGAAGATCCAGCGCCAGCCGACCGTGCTCACCAGGAATCCGCCCAGGGTCGGGCCGGACAGGGTCGCCACGCCGGCGATCGAGCCCCACACGCCCATGGCGGTGCCGCGCCGTTCGGCCGGGAACACCGCCATGATCAGCACCATGGTCTGGGGCACCATCATGGCCGCGCCGAGTCCCTGCACCGCGCGGGTGGCGATGAGCAGGCCGGGGGTGCCCGCGAGGCCGCAGGCGATGCTGGCCAGCGTGAAGAGGGTGACGCCCGCGATGAACAGGGTGCGCGGCCCGCGCAGGTCACCGAGCCGGCCGAAGGTGATCAGGGTGACGGCGAGCACGAGGGCGTACGCGCTGACGACCCACAGGGCCTGGTCGAGGGACGAGCCGAGCCGGTCCATCATGTCGGGGATCGCGATGTTCACGATGGTCAGGTCGAGCAGGGTCATGAAGAACCCGAGCCCCATGGTCACCAGGACTGCCCACGGATTTCCGCGCAGTTTCCTCACCGATGCTCCTTGTCGTCCACCTGAGTGGCTCACTAAATGTCCGGGACACTGACCCGAACTCGTCAATGGCCCGCTTTCCGGGGTTCATTCGGCGTCCGCGAGCCCCAACTCGTCGTCGAGCGCCGAGAAGAGTTCGTCGTCGGTGGCCGACTGAAGGTCGTCGCCGTCTGCGGCGGGCGGCCGGTGCCCGCTGTGCCAGCGGCGCAGCAGGTCGCCGAGCCGGCCGCCGACGCGGTCGCGGTCGTGGTCTGCGTCGCCGTCGGCGGCGGCCCGGGCCAGCGCCGCCTCGAGGCGGTCGAGGGCCTCGGTCAGCGGCGCCCGGCCTGCCGGGTCGTCGTCGGGGGCGAGGCGCCCGAGCAGCTCGGCGGCGAGCGCGGTGGCCGTCGGGTGGTCGAAGGGGAGGGTGGCGGACAGCCGCAGGCCGGTCGCGGCGGCGAGCCGGTCGCGCAGCTCGACGGCGGTGAGCGAGTCGAACCCGAGCTCCTGGAAGCTGCGCTCGCCCTCGAGGCGGCGGGCGTCGGCGTGGCCGAGGACGCCCGCGACCTCGGCGCGCACCAGCTCCAGGACGGCCTTCTCGCGTTCCTCGGGCGTCATCTGCGCCAGCCGCTCGGGCAGCGGCCGCTCGCCGGCGGGCGAGCCGCCGGGCGCTGCGCCGGCCCGGCGTGGCGGGGTGCGCACCAGCGTGCGCAGCAGTGCGGGCAGCCGGCCGGCGGCGGCCTGGGCGCGCAGGGCGCCCGCGTCGAGGCGGACCGGGGTGAGCAGGGCGTGCGGGGTGCGCAGGGCGGCGTCCAGGAGGGCGAGCCCGTCGGCGCTGGGCATCGCGGCGATGCCGGTGCGGGCGAGGCGGGCCAGGTCGGCTTCGGCGAGTTCCTGCGCCATGCCCGCCTCGTCGTCCCACAGGCCCCAGCCCAGTGACTGGGCGGGCAGTCCGGCGGCGTGCCGGTGCAGGGCGAGCGCGTCGAGGAAGGCGTTGGCGGCCGCGTAGTTGGCCTGGCCGGGGGTGCCCAGGGGCGCGGCGATCGAGGAGAACAGCACGAACGCCGACAGGTCGAGGCCGGCGGTCAGTTCGTGCAGGTGCCATGCGGCGTCGGCCTTGGGCCGCAGCACGGTGTCGATGCGCTCGGGCGTCAAGGCGGTCAGGACGCCGTCGTCGAGGACGCCGGCGGTGTGCACGACGGCCGTCAGCCGGTGTTCGGCGCCGACGTCCGCCAGCAGCCGCTGCACGGCGGCGCGGTCCGCCACGTCGCAGGCGGCGAAGCGGGCGGTGGCGCCCAGCTGCGTCAGCGCGGCGCCCAGTTCGGGCGCTCCGGGGGCGGCGGCCCCGCGCCTGCTGACCAGCAGCAGACGCCGTACGCCGTGTGCGGTGACGAGGTGGCGGGCGACGAGGCCGCCGAGGAAGCCGGTGGCGCCGGTGACCAGGACCGTGCCGTCCGGGTCGAGGGGGCGCGGCCCGCTCGTGCCGTCCGGGTCGTCGGGGCGCGGCCCGCTCGTGTCGTCGGGCCTCGCGGCGGCCGTCAGGCGCGGCGCGTAGGCGACGGCCTCGCGCAGGGCGAGGTGCGGCTCGTCCCCCGCCAGGGCCCGGGTCACGGCCGCGGGCACGGCGCGCGCCGACGCGGGGCTGGCGTCCAGGTCGAGCAGGACGATGCGGCCGGGGTTCTCCGACTGGGCGGTGCGCACGAGTGCGCTGACGGCGGCGGCGGCCGGGTCGGCCGCCTCGCCGGGCTTCGCCGCGCAGGCGCCCCGCGTCAGCAGGACGAGCCTGCTGTCGGCGTAGGCCTCCTCGGCGAGCCAGGTCTGCAGCAGCGCGAGGGCGTCGGCGAGCGCGGCGCGGGCGGCGTCGGGCGGCGTCGCGGCCCCGGCGGTGACGGCGGCGGGGACGGCGTCGGCGACCAGGAAGCCGGGGACGGCGCCGGGGACGGGCTCGCGGAGCGGGGCGGGGCGCAGGCCGCCGGCGTGGACGAGGGCGGCCGTCTCCCCCGCGCAGCGGCCCTCGAGGACGGCCCACCGCTCGCCGGCGGCGGGGCCGGCGGGCGCCGCGCCGAGGTCGGCGAGCTCGGCCCAGGCAAGGCGCAGCAGTCCGCCGGCCGCGCCGCCGGCCAC
>NZ_JBMNDR010000188.1:0-3732 GCF_052543235.1 Streptomyces sp. SAS_272
ACAGAACCCGACGCCACCCACTCACCCGCGACACCCACCGACCGGCACTCGAACACCGACCGCGACCGCCACAACGACCACGCCACATCCACCGGGTCGGCTGCGGTGGACTCCAGATGCGCGGTCAGCTGCCGGACCTGGGCGGCCAGCGCCGCTTCCGTGCGCGCCGAGACGAGGAGGGGCACGACGGCCCGGTCGTGCGCCGGATTCCGCTCGACGGGCGCGGAATCGGCGTCCGCGACGTCCTGCGGCGGCGCTTCGAGGACGACGTGGGCGTTGGTGCCGCTGATGCCGAACGACGACACCGCCGCCCGTCGCGGCCGGCCGTCGGCCTCCTCCCACCCACGGGCCTGCGCCAGCAACTCCACCGCGCCCGCGGACCAGTCGACCAGCGGGGAAGGCTGATCGCCTCGCAACGACCCGGGCAGGGTGGCGTGGCGCATGGCCTGCACCATCTTGATGATCCCGGCCATGCCCGAAGCGGCCTGCGTGTGGCCGATGTTGGACTTCACCGACCCGAGCCACAACGGACGGTCGCCGTCGCGCTCCTGACCGTAGGTCGCCAGCAGCGCCTGCGCCTCGATCGGGTCACCCAGCTTCGTCCCCGTGCCGTGCGCCTCCACCACGTCCACGTCCGCAGCCGACAGACCCGCGTCCGCCAGCGCCGCACGGATCACCCGCTGCTGCGACGGACCGTTCGGCGCCGTCAACCCGTTCGACGCACCGTCCTGATTGATCGCCGAACCCCGCACCACCGCCAGCACCTGATGCCCCGACGCCACGGCGTCCGACAACCGCTCCAGCAACAGCACACCCACACCCTCGGACAGGGCGAATCCGTCGGCGTCGGCGGCGAAGGGCTTGCAGCGGCCGTCGGGGGCGAGGGCACGCTGGCGGCTGAAGGCGACGAAGGCCCCGGGGCCCGACATCACGGTGGCCGCGCCGGCCACCGCCAGACGGCACTCTCCGGCGCGCAGCGCGCGCACCGCCAGGTGCAGGGCGACCAGGGAGGAGGAGCAGGCCGTGTCCACGGTGACCGCCGGGCCCTCCAACCCCAGGGCATAGGCGATGCGCCCGGACGCCACACTGGCTGCCGCTCCGGTCGCGAGGTACCCCTCGTTCTCCCCGGAGGCAGCGCGCAGCTGGGCGGCGTATTCCTGGTCGGTCAGGCCGACGTACACGCCGGTCGAGCTGCCCCGCAGCGTCTTGGGGTCGATGCCCGCGCGCTCCAGGGTCTCCCAGGCGGTCTCCAGGAGCAGTCGCTGCTGCGGGTCCATCGCCATGGCCTCACGCGGGGAGATCCCGAAGAAGGCCGCGTCGAACTCGGCCGCGTCGTCGAGGAATCCGCTCTCCCGGACGTAGCTGGTGCCGAGGCGGTCGGGGTCGGGGTCGTAGAGGGCGTCGAGGTCCCAGCCGCGGTCGGTGGGCAGCGGGGAGACGACGTCCATGCCGTCGGCCACGAGACGCCACAGGTCCTCGGGCGCGCGGACGCCGCCGGGGAAGCGGCACCCCATCGACACGATCGCGATCGGTTCGTCGGCGGCCGTCGGAGCGACCGCGCCCGCGCTGTCCGTGGCGGGCCGCGCGTCCGCGCGCCCGCCGCCGAAGGCGAGGTCGTCGACGCAGGCGGCGAGCGCGGAGATGCTGGGATGGTCGAAGACGACGGTGGTGGGCAGCTTCAGGCCGGTGGCACGGTGCACACGGTCGCGCAGCGCCACAGCGGTGAGGGAGTCGAAGCCGAGATCCTTGAAGGCCGTGTCGACGCTGACCGCTTCCGCGTCCTCGTGCCCCAGCGCCGCGGCCACGTGGGCGCCGATCAGGGCGCGCAGCGCGGCGGTCCGCCGCTCGGGCTCGAGATCGGCCATCTCGCGCAGGGCGGTCGAGACGCCTTCGCCCCGGGCGGCCCCGGCCGCCGTCTCCGTCGTCTCGGCCCCGGAGGGAGCGAGTTCGGAGAGGAGGGCACTGCCGCGTACGGAGGTGAAGACCTCCGCGAACCGTCGCCAGTCGACGTCGGCGACCGCGACGACCGTGTCCTCGTGGTCGAGGGCCTGCTGAAGGCCGGTGATCGCGGTGGCCGGCTCGATGACGGGGACGCCGCGACGGCGCAGGTCGTTCTGGACGGACTCGGCGATCATGCCACCGCCGGACCAGGGCCCCCAGGCCACGCTGAGCACGGGCGCGCCGTCGGCCCGCCGGCGTTCGGCACGGGCGTCGAGGATCGCGTTCGCGGCACCGTAGGCGGCGTGGTCGGCGACCCCCCAGGTGCCGGAGATCGAGGAGAAGTAGACGACGGCGTCGAGTTCGGCCGTGTCCAGCACCTCGTCGAGGTGGGCGGCGCCCAGCACCTTGCCAGACAGCGTCGCGGCGAGGTCGTCGACGTCGGTCTGCGTGATCGGGCCGAGAACGCTGACGCCGGCCGCGTGGACGACCGACCGCACCGGACCGCCGCGCTCGGCGAGGCCGTCGACGAGGTCGGCGAGCGCCTGACGGTCCGCGGTGTCACAGGCGGCGACGGTGATCCGGGTGCCGTGGGGCGCGAGTTCGTCCCGCAGACCGGCGATGTGGGCGCCGTCGCCACGACGACCGGTCAGGACGAGGTGTTCGGCTCCACGGGTGGCCAGCCACCGGGCGACGTGGGCGCCGAGCGCGCCGGTTCCCCCGGTGACGAGGACGGTGCCGCGCGGGCGCCAGTCACGCGGCGCCGGCTTGCCGCGGGTAGCGGCCTGGACGAGCCGACGGCCGTACGTCCTGCCGTCTCGGAGGGCCACCTGGTCCTCCGCCACGCCTGCCGTGACGGCGTCCAGCAGCAGCCCCACGAGGCCGTTCGGCGCGGCCTGGGGCAGGTCGACGAGTCCGCCCCAGCGCTTGGGGTGTTCCAGGGCGGCGCTCCGGCCGATGCCCCAGACGCCGGCCTGTTCGGGCGCCGCCGGCCCGTCGTCGTCGCCGACGGCCACGGCGCCTCGGGTCACACACCACAGAGGTGCGTCGATGCCCACGTCGCCGAGAGCCTGCAGGAGTGTGAGGGTGCCGGCGAGCCCGAGCGGTACGGCGGGCTGCCGGGGGTGCGGCCGCTCGTCGAGCGCCAGCAGCGAGAGCACCCCGGCGAACACGTCGGCGGTGGTCAGCAGCGCCCCGAGCGCCGCGCGGTCCAGCCGGGCAGCGTCGACGGCGGCGACGACGGCACGAGCTCCGCGCGCTTGCAGTTCCGCCCGCACGTCGGTGACCAGGTGGTCGCCTTCCATCGACTCGGGGACGACGATCAGCCAGGTTCCTCCGGCGGCGGCGGGGGCGGTCGCGGTCAGCGGCCGCCACTCCACTCGGTGCCGCCATCCGTCGACCACTCCCCGCTCGCGGTGTGCGGTGCGCCAGGCGGCGAGAGCCGGCACGACGCTCTCGAGCCCCTCCGCCACGCCGAGAGTGCCCGCCAACTCCTCGAGGTCGCCCTCCTCGACGGTCCGCCAGAACCGCTCCTCCACCGGGTCCGCACCCGCCATCGGCTTCGGGACCTCCAGCCAGTAGCGGCTGCGCTGGAACGCATACGTCGGCAACTCCACCCGAGAAGGCGACAACCCCGCGAACACCGGACCCCAGTCGACCGCCACACCCCCCGCCCACGCCTCACCCAGAGACACATAGAACCGCCCCAGACCACCCTCACCCCGACGCAACGAACCCACCACCACCGCATCCCCGCCCACAGCCTCGACCGTCTCACCGATCGGCACCGCCAAC
>NZ_JBMNDR010000189.1:0-3698 GCF_052543235.1 Streptomyces sp. SAS_272
CCGATCTGTCGTCGCTGCACGCCACCGTCCCCGGACCGAAGATCTCCTGGTTGATCTGCACCATGGTGTGCAGCGGGTTGATCCGCACGGGCCCTGACTCACGTGCACACCAGCCCTCTTAGGATCACGAGCACCAACAGTCCCCTCGGGAGCCCACTCAATGAAGACGATCGACGAACTTCTCGCCGAAGGCGTCGCAGGCAAGCGCGTCTTCGTCCGCGCCGACCTGAACGTGCCGCTGGCCGGCACCACCATCACCGACGACGGCCGTATCCGCGCCGTGCTGCCCACCGTCAAGGCGCTGGCCGAGGCGGGCGCCCGTGTGGTCGTCGCCTCCCACCTGGGCCGCCCCAAGGGCGTTGCGGACCCGGCCTTCTCCCTCGCTCCCGCCGCCGCGCGCCTCGGTGAACTTCTCGGCGCCGACGTGGCCTTCGCGACCGACACCGTCGGCGACTCCGCCACGGCCACCGTCGCCGGCCTCGCCGACGGCCGGGTCGCGGTCGTCGAGAACCTGCGCTTCAACGCCGGCGAGACCTCGAAGGACGACGCCGAGCGGGCCGCCTTCGCCGACCGGCTGGCCGTCCTCGCCGACGTGTACGTGGGTGACGGCTTCGGCGCGGTGCACCGCAAGCACGCGTCCGTGTACGACCTCCCGGGCAAGCTGCCGCACTACGCCGGCTACCTGATCGCCACCGAGGTCGGTGTCCTGAAGAAGCTCACCCAGGACGTCGCGCGCCCCTACGTCGTGGCGCTCGGCGGCTCCAAGGTCTCCGACAAGCTCGCCGTCATCGACGAACTGCTCGGCAAGGCCGACCGCATCCTCATCGGCGGCGGCATGGCCTTCACCTTCCTCAAGGCCCAGGGCCACGAGGTCGGCGCCTCCCTCCTTCAGGAGGACCAGATCCCGGTCGTCACCGAGTACCTGGAACGCGCCGAGAAGCAGGGCGTCGAGCTGGTTCTCCCGGTCGACGTCGTGGTTTCGCCCGGATTCCCGGACCTGAAGGCCAAGGCGCCCACCGAGCACGCCGCCGTCGACGCGGACAAGATGCCCGAGGGCCGGCTGGGCCTGGACATCGGCCCGAAGACGGGTGAGCTGTACGCGGGCAAGCTCGCCGACGCCGCGACCGTGTTCTGGAACGGTCCGATGGGCGTCTTCGAACACCCCGACTACGCCGAGGGCACCAAGGCGGTCGCCCAGGCTCTCATCGACTCGGACGGCTTCACCGTCGTCGGCGGCGGAGACTCCGCCGCGGCCGTGCGCACGCTCGGCTTCGACGAGAACGCATTCGGCCACATCTCGACCGGTGGCGGCGCCTCCCTCGAATACCTCGAGGGCAAGACGCTCCCCGGCCTCGCCGCACTGGAAGGCTGACCCCGCATGACCACTCGTACGCCGCTGATGGCGGGCAACTGGAAGATGAACCTCAACCACCTCGAGGCCATCGCGCACGTCCAGAAGCTCGCCTTCGCCCTGGCCGACAAGGACTACGAGGCCGTCGAGGTCGCCGTCCTGCCGCCCTTCACCGACCTGCGCTCCGTGCAGACCCTGGTCGACGGCGACAAGCTCAAGATCAAGTACGGCGCCCAGGACATCTCGGCGCAGGACTCCGGCGCCTACACCGGCGAGATCTCCGGCGCGATGCTCGCCAAGCTGAAGTGCACCTTCGTGGCGATCGGCCACTCCGAGCGCCGGCAGTACCACGACGAGACCGACGAGCTGGTGAACGCGAAGGTCAAGGCCGCCTACAAGCACGGCCTGACCCCCATCCTGTGCGTCGGCGAGGAGCTTGACGTCCGCGAGGCGGGCAACCACGTCGCCCACACCCTCGCCCAGGTCGAGGGCGGTCTGAAGGACCTCCCCGCCGAGCAGGCCGAGTCCGTCGTGATCGCCTACGAGCCCGTGTGGGCCATCGGCACCGGCAAGGTCTGCGGCGCCGAGGACGCGCAGGAGGTCTGCGCCGCCATCCGCGCCAAGATCGCCGAGCTCTACACCCAGGAGCTGGCCGACCAGGTCCGCATCCAGTACGGCGGCTCCGTCAAGTCCGGCAACGTCGCCGAGATCATGGCGCAGGCCGACATCGACGGCGCGCTGGTCGGCGGCGCCTCGCTGGACGCGGAGGAGTTCGTCAAGATCGTGCGCTTCCGCGACCAGTGATCCGAGCTGTGAGTATGCGGTAGCGGCGATCCGTCGTACCCTTGCGGGGGCATAGCGCCATGCGGCACGCCACACGGCGGAGCCGCACGAGGAAAGCGGCGCTGTGTCCCCGTTGTCCGTTCCGGTCCTTATCCGAATTCCGAGGAAGTTGGTCCAGCCGTGGTTTTGGGGTTCTCGATCGCCCTGATCGTCTTCAGCCTGCTGCTGATGCTGCTGGTGCTGATGCACAAGGGGAAGGGCGGCGGTCTCTCCGACATGTTCGGCGGCGGCATGCAGTCCTCCGTCGGCGGTTCCTCGGTCGCCGAGCGCAACCTCGACCGCATCACCGTCGTCGTCGGGATGCTGTGGTTCGCCTCCATCATCGTCCTCGGCATCCTGATGAAGACGAACAACTGATCAGCTTCTCACAGGCACGCACATTCCGGTACGTAAGGCCCCATGTTCGGTACGCGCAGCAGAGCGCGGCCTATCATGGGGCTTGCGTCCAGGTGTGGGAGCTGTAACTCCAATCACTGGACGCGCGTTGGGCCTTACGTAGACTGAGGCGCTCGCAGCGAAGCGAAACGCCGACTCGCTTCGCGGCACCATCACGCAGGGAGTTACGACCGTGGCAAGTGGCAACGCGATCCGAGGTAGCCGGGTCGGGGCGGGGCCGATGGGCGAGGCCGAGCGGGGCGAGTCCGCGCCCCGTCTGCGCATCTCCTTCTGGTGCTCCAACGGACACGAGACGGTGCCCAGCTTCGCCAGCGACGCGCAGGTTCCCGAGACCTGGGACTGCCCGCGCTGCGGCTTTCCCGCCGGGCAGGACCGGGACAACCCCCCGGACCCCCCGCGCACCGAGCCCTACAAGACGCACCTCGCCTATGTACGGGAGCGGCGCAGCGACGCGGACGGCGAGGCGATCCTCGCCGAGGCGCTCGCCAAACTGCGGGGCGAGATCTAGTGACGTAGACCGGCCGGGCGCCCGAAGGCGCCCGGCCGGAGCTGTTTCGCGCCCGGGCCGTCGCCCGCGCCCGCGCGACGGCCATCCGCGCTGCCCTCCGCCGTTCGCCGCGGCCTCGTCTCTGCGCGCCCGCCGTCGCCGGGCTGATACCCGAGCGCCTCCGGGACGTACCTCCTGTTGCCCCGCGGGCGACGGCACGTCCGCTCGTTGCCGCCTTCTGATCAACTAGGTTGGGAGCGGCGGGGTAAGGCGTGCGAGGCAGCACGGACAGGTGAGGAAGGGCTGAAGTCCGAGATGAACGCAGACGGCCGTACGAGGCTGAACCAGACGCCCGAGTGGACCGCTCTGGCCGAACACCGCGAGGAGCTCGGCGAGGTGCGGCTGCGGGAGCTGTTCGCCGCCGACCCCGGCCGCGGCGCCGGTCACACCCTGCAGGTCGGCGACCTGTACATCGACTACTCGAAGAACCTCGTCACCGATGAGACGCTGCGACTGCTGCGTGAGCTGGCCGCGGCCGTCGACGTGTTCGGTCTGCGGGACGCCATGTTCCGCGGTGAGAGGATCAATCTCACCGAGGACCGGGCGGTGCTGCACACGGCG
>NZ_JBMNDR010000190.1:0-3532 GCF_052543235.1 Streptomyces sp. SAS_272
GCCTTCCGTCGGAAGGCGGGCCCCACTCACATCGGCGGTCAGTCGAGGGACGGCTTCTCACGCCGCTCGTTGCCGCCACCGTTCCCGTTGTTCCCGTTGTTGCCGTTGTTTCCGTTGTTTCCGTTGCCGTTGCCGTTGCCGGAGTTGCCGCCGAACGGGCCGAAGTTGCCCATGGCCCCGGACAGTCCCTTCAGGGCGTCGCCGATCTCGCTGGGCACGATCCACAGCTTGTTGGCGTCGCCTTCGGCGATCTTCGGGAGCATCTGGAGGTACTGGTAGGAGAGCAGCTTCTGGTCCGGGTCGCCGGCATGGATCGCCTCGAAGACGGTGCGCACGGCCTGCGCCTCGCCCTCGGCGCGCAGGGCGGCTGCCTTGGCCTCACCCTCGGCGCGCAGGATCTGCGACTGCTTCTCGCCCTCCGCGGTGAGGATCGCGGCCTGCCGGGTGCCTTCGGCGGTGAGGATCGCGGCGCGCTTGTCGCGGTCTGCGCGCATCTGCTTCTCCATCGAGTCCTGGATGGAGGTCGGGGGCTCGATGGCCTTGAGCTCCACGCGGTTGACGCGGATGCCCCACTTGCCGGTCGCCTCGTCGAGGACGCCGCGCAGCGCCGCGTTGATCTCCTCACGGGAGGTCAGGGTCCGCTCGAGGTCCATGCCGCCGATGATGTTGCGGAGCGTGGTGACGGTGAGCTGCTCGATGGCCTGGATGTAGCTGGCGACTTCGTATGTCGCCGCCCGGGCGTCGGTCACCTGGTAGTAGATGACGGTGTCGATGTTCACGACCAGGTTGTCCTGGGTGATCACCGGCTGCGGCGGGAACGGCACGACCTGTTCGCGCAGGTCGATGCGGTTGCGGATGGTGTCTATGAACGGGACGACGATGTTGAGACCCGCGTTGAGTGTCCGCGTGTAGCGGCCGAACCGCTCCACGATGGCAGCACTCGCCTGCGGGATGACCTGGATCGTCTTGATCAGGGCGATGAAGACCAACACCACCAGAATGACCAGGACGATGATGACCGGTTCCATCGCGGCTCCCCGTACCTTTCTCCGCCTCGGCGCTTTCGGAAGATCTTATGTCTGTTGAAGATCTTGCTGGTCGAGTCTGACAGACCGTCGTGCGGCTCGCGAGGTGTTCGGTTCACTTACGTCGTACGGGAGTTGTGCAAGGTCAGATGACGATCGCCGTGGCTCCCTCGATGTCCACGACGTCGACCTCCTGACCGACGTCGTAGGCGCGTTCGGTGTCGAGCGCGCGGGCCGACCAGATCTCCCCGGCGAGCTTGATGCGGCCCCCCGCGCCGTCGACGCGTTCCAGCACGACGGCGTGCTTGCCTTTCAGGGCGTCGACGCCGGTGGCGAGTTGGGGACGCTGCCGGTCGTGCCGCATCGCGATGGGCCGTACGACGGCGATGAGGGCGACGGAGACGACGATGAAGACGAGTACCTGTGCCACCGCGCCGAGGCCGAGGCCCGCGGCGATCGCGGCGGCCACGGCGCCGACCGCGAGCATGCCGAACTCGGGCATCGCGGTCACCACGAGCGGGATGCCCAGTGCTGCCGCGCCGACGAGCCACCACACCCACGCGTCGATGTCGTTCACACGGTCATGGTAGGGCCGTACGTCCCGCCGGGGACAGGGCGCGAAGGGGGCGGTCAGGACAGCGGAAGGCCCTGCGCCGTCCAGCGGTCCCCGACCTGCTCGACGACGAGCGGGAGGCCGAAGCAGAGGGAGAGGTTGCGGGACGTGAGCTCGAGTTCGACCGGGCCCGCGGCGAGGACCTTGCCCTGGCGGATCATGAGGACGTGGGTGAAGCCGGGGGCGATCTCCTCGACGTGGTGCGTGACCATGATCATCGAGGGGGCGATGGGGTCGCGGGCGAGGCGGCCGAGGCGGCGGACGAGATCCTCGCGGCCCCCGAGGTCGAGGCCGGCGGCCGGCTCGTCGAGGAGCAGCAGCTCGGGGTCGGTCATCAGGGCGCGGGCGATGAGGGTGCGCTTGCGCTCGCCCTCGGAGAGGGTGCCGAACTTCCGGTCGAGGTAGTCGCTCATGCCGAGGCGGTCGAGGAAGGCGCGGGCGCGCTGCTCGTCGACGTCCTCGTACTCCTCCTGCCAGCCGGCCGTCATGCCGTAGGCGGCGGTCAGGACGGTCTGCAGGACGGTCTGCCGCTTGGGGAGCTTGTCGGCGAGGGCGATGCCGGCCATGCCGACGCGCGGGCGCAGTTCGAAGACGTCGGTGCCCGGCTTGCCGAGGGGCTCGCCGAGGACGGAGACGTCGCCGAAGCTCGGGAAGAGGTAGGTCGAGGCGATGTTCAGGAGGGTCGTCTTGCCGGCTCCGTTAGGGCCGAGGATGACCCAGCGCTCGCCCTCCTTGACCGACCAGGAGACCTGGTCCACCAGAGCCCGGCCCTCACGGACCACGGATACGTCCTGAAGCTCCAGAACATCGCTCATGAGCGCGTTGTCTCCCCTTGCAGTGTGGCCGGTCGTCTGTCGCGGGCGCCTGTGGCTCGGACCGCCGCGCGTGGGTGGGCGCGGCCCCTCCGGGAAAATCTACGCCACCGGTCGGGCGGCCCGTTCCATCGGTCCGGTCCTTAGGGTGGGGGGATGCTTTCGGAACCGCGCTCTGGTCGCCTTGCTGCTTGGGGAAATGCCCTGTTGGCCGGATTCGTCTCGCCGGACGACACCGTTCTCGCCGTCGTCGGGGAGGACGCCGTGCATCGGGTGGAGGGGCTGCCCGGTGAGTCGGGGCCGGTCGGGCTCACGCTCGCGCTGGGTCGGCTGCGGACCCTCGGCGTCACCGGACTGCGGGTGGCGCTGCCCGTGCCGGGGCATCCGCTGGGGCTGAGCGGGCCGCCGGAGTTCAACGCGCGGGCGCTGGAGGCGGAGGAGGCGGTGGTCGGTCACGGCGCCGGGTACGGGCTGGTGCCCCAGGTGTACGAGGCCGGGCCCGAGGGCGATGTGCACGTCGAGGTGGTGTGGCACTGCCTGCCGGTGCGGGAGGCGCCGCCGGCCGACGTCCCGTCGCTGGGTGAGGCGGAGCGGGAGCTGGCGGAGGCGTTGCGGGACGCCACAGCGGTGCTGTCGCGGCTGGACCTGGCCGGGTCGGGGCCGGTCGCGGAGGCGGCGATCGACGCGTACCGGGCGCGGGCGGAGCGGGGCCGGGAGGTGCTGGCGCCGGGGTATCCGCCGCGGGCGGTGCGGGTGCTGGAGCTGGCGCAGCGGGTGGGGCTGCTGGTGTCCCTGGCGTACGAGAAGGGGCCGGGGGGCGCCGTCACCTCCGGTGAGATGACGGCGCGGGCCGAGGCGTTGCGGCCGGTGGAACGGACGGCTCGGCGGGCGCTGGTCGCCGCGTACAACTCCGTTGTGGAGGAGCGGGAGCGGGGGGTGCGGTGAGCGGCGTCTCCGACGGGTCGGCGCTACTTGGTGCGGGCGTGGGGGGGGGGGGGGGGGGGGGGGGGGGGGGGGGGGGGGGGGGGGGGGGGGGGGGGGGGGGGGGGGGGGGGGGGGGGGGGGGGGGGGGGGGGGGGGGG
>NZ_JBMNDR010000191.1:0-3515 GCF_052543235.1 Streptomyces sp. SAS_272
CGCATGAGGAGCGCCATGACGCCGCCGACGCAGAAGAACGCGAACGACGTGACCAGGTACAACGTACCGATGGTCTTGTGGTCGGTGGTCGTCAGCCACCGCACCGCCCTGATGCCCCTGAGGTCTTCGATTTGCTTCACGCCCTGCCTGTGTCCGCATCCGGCCCGCCCGTCACACTCGAACGACGCGAGGAACCTCACGAAGGAAGGGTGTGACGATCCCGGCGGTGCCGGACACGAAACGAACATGAGCAACGACGAGATCTTCGCCGCTGCCTACCGCGAGCACTACTGGGCCGTCAGCCGCTACATCGCGCGGCGTCTGCCCGAACGGCCCGACGAGGTGGAGGAAGTGGTGGCGGAGGTGTTCACGGTCGCCTGGCGCCGTCGGCATGACCTGCCGGACGCGCCGCTGCCCTGGTTGTACGGGGTGGCCCGTAACTGCCTGTCGAACGCGGTACGCAGCTACGGGCGCAGGCGCCGGCTGGTGGGCCGGCTGGGCAACGACGAGGCCGCGCACAGCCGACACATCGTGGACAGTCCCGACACCGAAACGCCCGGCGCCTGGGTGCGCGAAGTCCTGAACCGTCTCTCCGGCCCTGACCAGGAGATACTGCGCCTGGCGGCGTGGGAGGAGCTGGACGCCGGACAGATCGCGGTCGTCCTGGGCTGCGGCAGCCGCGCGGCGACGATGCGGCTGCACCGTGCTCGCCGTCGGCTGCGCGCCGAGATAGAGCGCATCCGCCCCTCAGCGCTCACGCCGGGCACACCGACCGATCGGCATGCGCGCGCCATGACACAGGAGGACGTGGCGCCGACCGGGCCCGGCATTCACGAGAGCCCACCCCACGGGACGCCCACGGGCGTCGCGCCTCCGCCGCCCGGGCCCGCCGAAGGCGCGGACACGGTACGTCCGGTCGGGACCGACGCCGAGTCGTCCGCCGCGGAGAACGGTCAAGGACCGCGATGGTCCCGATCCGCGTCCAGCGCGCCCGCTGCCGTCCCGCTGTGCAAGGACCCTCGCCATGTCTGACGAACTCGACCTCCTCCGCGACGCCGACCCGGTGCCGGACCAGGCTCCGCACTTCGGCGACGGCCCGCTGGACCACCGTGCCGAACGCCGGCTGGCCTCACTGCTCGGCCAGGACCGCCGCCGGCTACGGCCTCCGCGCGCCCGGTGGCTGTGGAGCCTCGCCGCCACAGCCGTCGTGCCGGCCGTCGCCCTTGTCGCCGTCCTCGGCGGCCCGGGGGGACCGCCCGCCGTCGCCGCACCTCGCCCCCTGACCGTCCAGCCCCGTTCCGCCCCCGTCCCCCTGGCGCAGATGGTCGCGCTGGCGGACGCGGCCGCCGCGGCCGGCTCCCCCGGACTGCGCAGGGGCACCCACGTCCAGTCGTGGAGCCTCGGCATGAGCGAAGACGGGCCGCCCGTGACTCTGCCCGAGGAGCGGGTCGTGCGCTGGAACCCCGACGACAGCCGCACCGAGGTCGTCGTGGCGACCGACCCTGATCGTCCGGGCCGTCCCGTTCTCACCGACGAGGGCGACACACCGCACCTCGTCTCGGACGGTCACGTGCTGAGTCGGACCACCTATCCGCCGAGCTGGAGCGACGCACCACCGCAGGCACGCCCTCCGCACTCTCCGGCCGCCTTGCGGGCCTACCTCACCGAGATGGCCCACACTCATACGAAGGCCCCCCTGACCACCAGCCAGCTCCTCGACGCCGCACAGGAGTTGCTGGGGCACTGGACGCTCGGCGCCCGCGAGTCGGCCGCACTGGTCCGTCTCCTGGCCGACGCCGGGGATCTGCGGCCGGCGGGACGGCTGACGGACCGGCTCGGACGGCCGGGGGAGGCATACGTGTACAGCGGCACGGGCGTCCGGCGCATGCTGATCCTCGACCCCCGCACCGCAACCGTCCTCGGCCTGGAGACCACCGCCGCCCGGGACGACCCGGAATACGGGGTGAAGGCCGGGGACGTGCTGGATTACAGCGCCTGGTTGCGCTGACCCCGTTGCGCCGTGCCGTCGACGCTGCCGCACCGCCACGTCCCCATCGGCCTTCCGATCGCGGGCACCGAACTGATGGTGGTCGACGAGGACGGCCACACCTGCGCCCCTGGCGCATCCGGTGAACTCCTCATCGCCGGAACCGGCCTCACCCCCGGCTACCTCGGCGAGCCCGAGCTCACCGCCGCTGCGTTCGCCGAACGGGACGGCCGCCGCTGGTACCGCAGCGGCGACCGCGTGCGCCGCAGGGCCGACGGGGTGCTGTGGTCGCAGCCTGTTCGCCGACGAACTGACCGGCCCCTCTCGGCACCGGCGGCCCGATCACGCTGGCCGGCCGCACCGCGCGCGCCGTCGAACACGCCGCATCCCTCGGCGCCCGCTGCGTCTCACTGGCGGGCGTGATCCCGTCCCTGACCGGCTACGGCTACGGCTACGACGTCCTGCGCGAAACGACGGCGACCGGCGCCACTCCGACGGCCGCCGCCCTCACCACCGGGCACGCGACCACGACCGTCGCAGTCGTCAAGACCGTCCACGCCGCCCTCGCCGCAACCGGCCGCGACCTGGGCGAACTCACCCTCGCCGTGGTCGGCTGCGGTTCCATCGGCACGTCGTCGCTACGCCTGCTCCTCGCTCGCAGCCCGCACCCGCCGGCCCGTCTCCTGCTCTGCGACCTGCCCGGCAGCGCTCCCCGCCTCCACGACCTTGCGGCGGAACTCTCGGCCGGGTGCCCCCAGACGCCCGTACAGGTCGTCGAAGCGGAGGACGCCAGGACCCTCCCCGCCGAGATCTACCAGACAGCCGACGTCATCGTCGCAGCGGTCAACGGCAGCACGACGACCCTGGTGGACGTGGACCTGCTGCGGCCCGGCACGATCGTCGTGGACGACTCCTTCCCGCACTGCTTCGACACGGCGCGAGCCTTGCACCGTATGCGTGACGCCAAGGACGTGCTGATCCTCGGCGGCGGTCTACTAGCCCTGGATGCCACCGAGACCCACCTGGCACCGGACCTCCCGGCCACGGCCCTCACCGGCCACGCCACCGCACGCACCCAGCACCATCCCGCCCTTCACCTCCCCGGCACCCTTGCCTCCTGCCGTCTGGAGTCCCTCCTGCACGCCTGGCTCGCCGTCGGGGACTCCGGCACGCAACTCCCCCTGATCCACGGTCTCGTCGACCTGCCACGGGCCCTCGCCCACTGGGACGCCGCCGAGGCCGCCGGCGTCCGTCCGGCCCCCCTCCACCTCCTCGACCACGCCGTCTCACCGGAGGCCCTACGTGTCCTGCCCCCATCGCAGCGACCCCGCTGAAGCGGTCTGTCTTCGGCGACGTCCGAAGAGGGGACTGTCAAGCGATCACGGAGGCCGCGGCGGCGGCCTTCGGACTCGGACGACTCGGACGACACTGAGCCTCTTCAGCGTTGCTGCTCCAGGGTGAGGATGGCCTTGGCGATTGACGTCATGCGGTTGGGGCTGCACCGGGATCTGCGGAAGATGCGCCAGGA
>NZ_JBMNDR010000192.1:0-3239 GCF_052543235.1 Streptomyces sp. SAS_272
GGCCCCACTCACATACGGATGCGGGCTACGCGGCGTCCAGCGTCAGCCACTCCGGCAGCGCGGCCAGGTCGTCCTGCCCCAGCGCCAGCAGCATGGCGTCCGCCGGGGTCGGCTCGAACGGCTGCCGCAGCAACGGCATCTGCGCCTGCTCGGGAGTCCGGTCCGCCTTGCGGTGGTTGTCCTCCGCGCACGAGGCGACCGTGTTCAGCCACGCGTCCTGACCACCCTGTGCCCGGGGCACCACGTGGTCCACGGTCGTCGCCCGACGACCGCAGTACGCGCACCGGTGGCGGTCCCTGATCAGCACACCGCGCCTGGACCACGGCGCTTGTCTTCGGAACGGCACCCGTACGTACCTGCACAGTCTGATCACCCGGGGCGCCGGGATGTCGACCTCGGCGCCGCGCATCCGGAGTTCGGGGTGGGCCTGCTCGACCACGGCCTTGTCCTGGAGCACCAGAACGACGGCTCGGTTCAACGTCACCGTCGACAGCGGCTCGAAGCTCGCGTTCAGCACCAGCGTGTCCCGCATACCAGCCCACCTCCTGTGTGCACCGGCCCACCCCCTGGCAGGCTGGGACCAACTCTGGCCGGGCACGCCGAGATGGACAACGCAATATCTGCTGCTCCACGGGAGGCGACCCCCGCGACCCCCGGCAACAAAAATGCCCGCCCCTGATCACTTCCAAGACCAGGGGCGGGCAAACGTTCCATGAACGATGAGCTGAATCATCCCTCCGTGGGATCTTCGTACTCACCGATCAGCTGGGCGCGGGCGAGCGCGTGGAACCGTAGGTTGAAGCCCACGACGGCGGGAGAGACCTCCGCGTCCGGTCCGAGCTTCTCCTGGTCCACCGCGTACACCGTGAAAACGTACCGGTGCGGCCCGTCCCCGGGCGGCGGGGCGGCCCCGCCGAAGTCCTTGCTGCCGTAGTCGTTGCGCACCTGCACGGCGCTCTCCGGCAGTCCCTCGAACGTGCCGCTGCCCGCACCCGCCGGCAGCTCGGTCACCGACGCCGGGATGTCGAACACGACCCAGTGCCAGAACCCGCTGCCCGTCGGGGCGTCGGGGTCGAAGCAGGTCACGGCGAAGCTCTTGGTCTCGGACGGGAAGCCCTCCCACCGCAGATGCGGAGAGGTGTTGCCCTTGGCCTGGACCTGGTCCGCCTTGAGCGTGCCCCCTTCCTCGACGTCCTCGCTCGTCACCGTGAACGACGGCACGGGAGGATGGAAGTCATGGGGGAGAGGCCGCCTGTTGAGCTCGGTCACCTCGGTACCTCCTGAACGGTTCTGGAGTCTGCGGTTCCGAGCCTAGAACCAGTTGCGCCTGCTGCCGACCTCGGACAGCCACTGGTTGAGGTACCCGGCCCAGTCCGTCCCGTGGTAGTCCTGCAGACCCACCTGGAACGAGCGGAAGGTGTCGCTGCCCTCGCTGAACAGTCCGGGCTTCTTGTCCATCTCCAGCACGACGTCCATCGTGTGCTCGTCGGCCACGAAGCTCAGCTCGACCTGGTTCAGCCCCCGGTACTGCGACGGCGGGAAGAACTCGATCTCCTGGTAGAACGGCAGCTTCTGCCGCGTGCCCCGGATGTGCCCGCGCTCCATGTCCGCGTTCTTGAAACGGAAGCCCAGCTGGACGAAGGCGTCCAGGATGGCCTTCTGCGCCGGCAGCGGATGCACGTTGACCGGGTCCAGGTCACCGGAGTCCACGGCCCGCGCGATCGCCAGCTCGGTCGTCACTCCGATGTTCATCCCGCGCAGCGCCTGCCCGTCGATCATCGTGATCGGCGTCTCCCACGGGATCTCCAGCCCGAACGGCACCGCGTGCACCGCGCCGGCCTGGAGCTCGAACGCGCCGCCGAGCCGCTGCTTGGTGAACTCGATGTCCTGCTTGTACTCCTGGTCCCCGCTCTCGACCTCGACCTTGGCCTGGAGCCCGACGGTCAGCCCCTCGATCTCCTGGTTGACGGATCCGCCCTGGATCCGCACCTCGCCCTGGACCACACCGCCCGGAACGACGTTGACCTCGGTCAGCACGGTCTCGACCGAAGCCCCGCCGGCCCCCAGACTCGCGAGCAGCTTCTTGAACGCCATGACTCTCCCTCTACCTACGACTCTCTGCGGACGGGATCCCTCGATCCCTACAAACGCGATCCGGACGAGGCCGGTTCCGCGTCCCTCACCCTGGCAAGCCGAGTGCCCGCTGACCACCCCGACGCACCCCCCGGTCTGCACTACGCTCGGAGGGCATGATCGCGACCCCCGACCGTACGCCTCTGCCCAGGACCTTCTTCGACCGCCCTGTCCTGGAGGTGGCGCCCGATCTCCTCGGCCGGCTCCTGGTCCGCACCACCCCCGACGGCCCGATCGCCCTGCGTCTCACGGAGGTCGAGGCCTACGACGGCCCGAACGACCCCGGCTCCCACGCCTATCGCGGCCCCACGGCCCGCAACAGCGTGATGTTCGGTCCGCCCGGACACGTGTACGTCTACTTCACCTACGGCATGTGGCACTGCATGAACCTCGTCTGCGGTCCGGAGGGCAGGGCGAGTGCCGTCCTGCTCCGCGCGGGGGAGATCGTCGAGGGGGCCGAAGCGGCACGTAAACGTCGACTCTCGGCCCGAAATGACAAGGAACTGGCCAAAGGGCCTGCCCGCCTGGCCACTGCCCTGGGCGTGGACCGAGCACTCGACGGGACGGACGCCTGCACCTCCGAGGAGACCCCCCTCCGCATCCTGACCGGCGCCTCCGTCCCCTCGGACCAGGTACGCAGCGGTCCGCGCACCGGAGTCTCCGGCGACGGAGCCCTGCACCCCTGGCGCTACTGGGTAGCTGACGACCCGACGGTGAGCCCTTATCGGGCCCATGTCCCCAGGCGTCGCCGAAGTTGACTCGCTGTTGGCCGGGGCGTAACGTAGCCCGAGCCGCTTGAACCGGGTACGGCGATCGCCTGCAGCCGGAAGCGGCCAACCCACTACCTACAACGCCCCTCACAGGGAGCGAATTCGGCATGCCTGCATGCCTGAATTCGAACCCTAAGGAACTCGATTATGAGTTGCGGCGGGAATCGGCTAGCGTAGTGAATGTCGAAAGGGCGCAGGGCGAAAGTCCGAAGCCTCGAGGCAAACCCCCCGACAGGGAATCGGATCGGAAAACGGTCTGGTAGAGTCGGAAACGCAAGACCGAAGGGAAACTGCCCGGAGGAAAGCCCGAGAGGGTGAGTACGAAGGAAGCGTCCG
>NZ_JBMNDR010000193.1:0-3233 GCF_052543235.1 Streptomyces sp. SAS_272
CGCTGTGGAGGGCGAGTTGGCGTCGGCGGAGTACTGGGTGCGGCATGTGCGTGAGGCGGTGCGGTTCGCCGACGGGATCGGTGCGCTGGCCGCCGAGGGAGTGACCCGGTTCCTGGAGATCGGCCCCGACGGCACCCTCACCGCACTCGCCCGTGCCGTTGCCGAAGAAAGCGGCGACGAAGCGCTTTTCGTCGCAACGCTCCGTAAGGACCGGGACGAGTCCCGGACCACGGTGGCGGCGATGGCGGCCCTGCACGCCTCCGGCAGGCCCGTGGACTGGACGGCGCTCCTGAACGACACGTACGAGTCGGTCCAGTTGCCCACCTACCCCTTCCAGCGGACCCGCTACTGGCTCGATCCCGTCGCGAACCACGCCGGACGTCGGGGGGAGCACCCGCTGCTCTCGGACGGAATCGGCCTCGCCGACTCCACCACCGTGGTGGCCACGGGACGTCTCTCCCCGCGCACGCAGCCCTGGCTCGGCGAGCTCGCCACCGGAGGCGGCTCACTCGTGGCCGCCTCCGTCCTGACCGACCTGGCTCTTCACGCCGGACGCGGCATCGGCGCCCATCACCTTGCCGAACTGCGCGTCGACGCCCCCCTGCCGCTCCCCGCGACCGGCGAGACCGAGGTGCAGACGGTCACGGAGGCAGTCCAGGGCGAGCGGCGTTGGACCTTCGCTCTGTACGCACGACCGTACGATCCCGACGCCGGCCCGTCGGACGAGGAACGGCCCTGGACCCGCCACGCCCGCGGAACCCTGCTCGGCGGCCCCGAGGATCCGGCGGGCCCGAGCCCCGACGCCTCCGCCGCCACCGCGGCCTGGCCCCCGCCGGGCGCGGTGCCCGTCCACCTGGACGAGGTGTACACGGACCTCGACCTGCCTCGCTCGCAGGCCCTGACAGCAGTCTGGCGTCTGGGAGACGAGGTCTTCGCGGAGGCCGCTCTGCCGGAGACGGCGGAAGCCGAGGCGGCCAGGTTCGCCGTCCACCCCGCCCTCCTGGACTCCGCCCTGCTCGTCCTGACGGCAGCCGGACAGCCGGTGCCGCACCTCGTGGCCTGGTCCGGCGTCGCCCTCCACGCGCGTGCGGCGGCGAGCATACGGCTGCACGTCGTTCCGCGCTCGACGACGGAGAGCGAGCTCCGGCTGCTGGACGTCACGGGGGCCCCCGTCCTGACCGCCGCGACCGTAGCCGTCCTGCCCTTCGACGCCGACGAACGTCCCGACGCCGTCCGGCACCGCGGCAGCGACCTCTACACCGTCACGTGGACCGCGGCCGAGGCCGCCACGGAGCGGGACGACGTCGGGGCCGTGGCCCGGAAAAGCCCGGACGAGCTCCTGACCGCCCTGTCGGCCGCCTCGGACGACACACCTTTCGCCGACCTCGTCGCCCTTCCGTGGCACACCGCGGGCACCGACAGCGACGGCGGGCTCGTGCCCGACGTGCACACTGCCGCGGAGCAAGCGCTGCGTCTGCTCCAGCACTGGCTCACTGAAGCGCGCGCCGACCGCTCACGTCTGCTGCTGCTCACTCGCGGTGCGGTCGCCGCGCGTCCCGGCGAGACCGTGGCCGACCTGCCCGCCGCCGCGGTGCGAGGGCTGTTCAGGTCGGCCGCGTCGGAGAACCCCGGGCGGATCCTGCTCCTCGACACCGACGCCACTCCCACCGACGACCAGCTCAAGGACGCGGCCAGGCGAGGAAGAGACGAACTCGCACTGCGCGAAGCGCAGTTGCTCGCTCCGGTGCTCACACGGATCGCGGCCACCGCGCAGCGACCGACGGCAGCGGCCTTCCCCGCGGACCGGACGGTGCTCGTCACCGGTGGCACCGGCACGGTGGGGTCCGCCACCGTCCGCCACCTCGTGCACCGCCACGGTGTGCGTCACCTGCTCCTCGTCACCCGGCGGGGCCCACAGACCCCGGGCGCTTCCGAACTGATCGCCGAACTCGCCGCCGTCGACGCCCGCGTCACCGTCGTGAGCTGTGACGCGGCCGACCGCGACGCTCTCGCCGACGTCATCCGCGACGTCTCGCCCGAACACCCGCTCGGCGCCGTGGTGCACATCGCCGGAACGCTCGACGACCGCGTCGTCACCTCCCTCACCCCGGAGCGGCTGACCTCGGTGCTGCGGCCCAAGGTCGACGCGGCGGTCCATCTCCACGAGCTGACAAGACACCTCGACCTGTCGGCGTTCGTGCTGTTCTCCTCGGCCGCCGCCACGTTCGCCGGTCCTGGTCAGGGCAACTACGTCGCCGCGAACTCCTTCCTCGACGCCTTCGCCGTCAGCCTGCGCGCCGACGGACGTCCCGCGGTGTCCGTCGCCTGGGGCCTGTGGGAAGCCGACAGCGCCATGACCAGCGGTCTCACCGATGCCGCGCAGAGCCGCGCAGCCCGCAACGGCATCGGCGCGCTGTCCACCGGCGACGCCCTCGCCCTCTTCGACCGTGCCCTGACCCACACCGACGTCACCCCGATCCCGCTCCGCCTGGACCGCGCCGCACTACGCCGGACCGCCGACAGACTGCCCCCGTTGCTGCGAGCCCTGGCGGGCCGCCCCGCCCTGCGCGAGGCTGCGTCAGCGGCACGATCCGCCGCCCCGCAGCTCGACCTCCTCGACCTGTCCGAGTCCCGCCGCCGCGACGCGTTGGCCGCACTCGTGCGGAGCACGCTGGCCGACGTGCTCGGGCACGCCCCCGATGCGCACATCCGCCCGGACACGCCGTTCACGCAGCTGGGGCTCGATTCCCTGACTGCGCTGGAGCTGCGGAACTCCCTCAGCCGAGCGACCGGAACACGGCTGCCGGCGACCCTCGTCTTCGACCACCCCACGCCCGAAGCGGTCACCGAACTCCTCCAGGCGGAACTGGCGCCGCCCTCGCACACGAACGCCTCCGCGGCCGGCCTCTCCGAGCCCGCCGCGCTCGCCGACGATCCCCTCGCGATCATCGGCATGGGGTGCCGATTCCCGGGGGGCGTCGAGACGCCCGAACAGTTCTGGGATCTGCTCCTGCAGGGGGAGGACTCCATAGGCGGCTTCCCCACGGACCGTGGCTGGGACAACCTCACCGCATTCGACGACCTGGGCGGCGCCGGTGGCGACACGCCGGCGTACCCCCGTCACGGTGGGTTCTTGTCCGATGTCGGTCAGTTCGATGCGGAGTTCTTCGGGGTGTCGCCGCGTGAGGCGTTGGCGATGGATCCGCAGCAGCGGTTGTTGTTGGAGACGTCGT
>NZ_JBMNDR010000194.1:0-3201 GCF_052543235.1 Streptomyces sp. SAS_272
GGCAGCGTCGGGCGACGCTGCCGCGGCGGGGGCGGGGCTGTCAGGGGTTGAACGGCGTGGCTCCGTCGTCCGTGACGACGCGCCACAGATGGTCGGCGGTGCCGTTGTCGTCCCACTGCAGGACGGTCGCCCCGGAGGCGGTGGACATGTTCTGGACGCCCAGGACCATGCCGCTGTTCTTGTTGACGATCTTGCAGTAGCCGTCGCCCGCGTCCACCACCGACCACAGGTGGTCGGAGGTGAGGGTGTCGCCCCATTGCAGTGCCACGGCGCCGGCCGTCTTGGAGGCGTCCTTGATGCCGAGGACCTGCCCGCTGTTGGTGTTGAAGATCTTGTAGTAGCCGTTCTCGGCGGGGACGATCTTCCAGTGGTGGTTGGCCGAGGTGTCGGCGGTCTGCTGCTGGGCGGCGCCACCGGCGTTGATCGAGGAGCCGGAGATCCCGAGCTCCAGGTTGCTGTTCTTGTTGACGATCTTCACGGCAGGGGTCTCCGGGTACCAGGACTCCAGCTCGGTGACGCCGACGAACTTGCCGGCCTGGGGCGTGAAGACGACCCGGAACTGGGACGTCGTGACCGTCGGGAACCTCACCTCGTTCGCGTCGTCGGCGACCGGCGTGGCCGGGCTCCTGGTCTGGTTCGGGACGTTCACCCACGAGCCGTTGTCGAGGTACTGCACGGTGTAGCTCGCCGGGACGCGGATGTTCGCGCCGTCGTCGTAGGTGTAGAACTTCACCTCGTTGATCTTCCGGGGCGCGCCGAAGTCGACGCCGAGGTGGTCGGTGGCGTTGGGCGAGCCGGAGTTGGTCCACCGGTCGTCGGGGATCTTGTCGTAGCGGATCCAGCCGTCGGTGGCCCGCAGCGGGGCGTCGAAGGTGGTGGACTTGCAGGTCTGGCCGCTGTGGCAGTGCGGGCCGTTGGAGACGGTGTTGGTGTAGGAGGCGAAGGCCTTCGGGTAGGGCTGCGTGATGGTGCGGCCCAGCCAGTCCTGCTCGGCGGTGAGGGGGTTGGCGGCCACGTTCATCATCCGCGTGGCCGGCGCCGGGGTGACCGGGGCGGCCACGTTCACGGTGGTGTTGCCGACGGTCGGGGACTGGAGGACGCGCTGGCCGTCCTGGAAGACCTGCAGGCCGCTGCCCTTGCCGTAGTGGGTGCCGTCCCGGTCCCAGCGGATCGCGTAGGTGTGCCCGTGGTAGGGCAGGCTCTCCACGGCGAACCAGTCCCAGTTCGACGGGATCAGCGGCTTGAGGACCAGCGTGTCGTTCGCCTGGGGCTTGATGCCCAGCAGGCCGGTCAGCACGAGGTCGTTGAAGCTGGAGTGGTTGTAGTTCTCGCTGAAGTTGAACCCGTCGTAGATCCACTCGCCGGTGTCGCCGTTGGCGGCCTCTGCGATGTAGGGCTTGCCGTCCTTGTGCTGGAGGTCGGCGAACTGCGACAGCATGGTCTGGTAGTCGGCCTTGGTGACGTAGCTCTGCGCCGGGTAGTCCTGGAGCAGGTTCGCCAGGCCGGTGAGGACCTGGCTCGTCTGGTAGGGCCAGCTCGGGCCGTTCCAGTGGCAGCAGTTGGCGTCGTCGCGCTGCTGCGAGGCCGGGATCGCCTGGTAGTTGAAGTACGGGTTCGCGGTGATCCGGTCGAGTTCGGCGAAGCCGGTGCCCTTGGCGAACTTCAGCGTGTTGGCGCCCGCCTTCAGGGGGACCTGCACGGTGACGGCCTGCGAATCCGAGAACTTGCCCCAGGCGCCGGTGGGGGCGTAGTTGACGGTGACCGGGTTGGCGGTGTCGTCGTTGACGATCAGCTTGTGGGTCGACGTGCCGCTGGTGCCGTTGGCGTAGTACACGGTCACCGGGTACGTCCCGGCGCCGGGCGCGTCCACGCTGTACGTGACGTAGCTGTCGTCGAAGTCGATCTGCCCGATGTACTGGCCGTTGGAGGCCGTCGACGAGCTGAACAGGTTGGCGTGGTTGCGAGGGGCCTGCTCGGCCTCGAAGTCGTGCACCCGCTCCAGGGTCGTGGGCCCGAACGGCGCCTTGAACCTCTTGGCGTCGGTCAGGTACTTCCACGCCGACGAGTACTGCGCGTCCGGCAGGTTGAACGCCCACGGGGCGTAGCCCATCAGTTCGCGCCAGGTCGTCCGGGTCTGCTTCAGGGCGCCGTTGGTGCTGTCCGTGTTGTAGACCTGCATGAAGAAGGAGCGCTGCGGGTCCCAGAGGGAGTTCTGCACGGCGGCCTTGAGCTGCGCGGCCTTCGCGTCGTAGTCGTTCGCGGTCGCCGTGTCCCCGGTCATGGTGGCGATCTTGCTGATCGCCTGGGCGGCGGCGAACATGTAGGCGTTGATCGTGGGCCGGTACCCGCGGCCGCCGCTGAACCAGTTGCTGCTGTGCATCGACGTCTCGGTGTACTCCGTGGCGTCGGACAGCGGGCTCTGGTGGTACAGGTCGCTGGTCGACTGGGCGCCATTCACCGTGATGTCGGCGGTGAAGTCGGAGTCCCACCGTTTGTACAGGGCGATGAGGTGCGGGAGGGCCGACTTGATCTGCGCGGCGTCACCGGTCACGAGATAGCGCTGGTACGCGGCGCTCGTGATCCACTCGCTGAAGTTCCGTACGCCCGGGTTGCCCGCCCCGCGCAGCCAGAAGTCCAGGTAGTCACCCGCGTAGTCGCGGTTGCGCAGCCAGCGTCCGTCCAGCAGGTGGTAGCCGGTCGCGTCCGGGAGCGCGGTGTAGGGGTTCCCGGCGTAGCCGATCGGCACGTCGTACTCGGTCGACACGTACCCGGTTCCCGGCACGGTGTAGCGCAGCGCACGCTTGTAGGTGCTCCACCGGTAGTAGTAGACGTCGTCGATGTCGTTGTCGGGGGTGTCGACGAAGGGGATGTTGTCCTTGTACCACTGCCGCTCGTCGAGCCCGTTGGCGGCGAGGATCGCGTCCTTGTCGAGGGCGACCGCGTTGGGGTCGTCGGCCGCCTGTGCGGCAGTCGCCCCGGGCCCCACCGTCAACAGGGTCGTGGAAAGCATCGAGCCGCACAGGGCGGCCACCAGGCGGTTGCTGAATCTCGGCCGGTAACGCATTGAGGTGTCCTCCATTGGGCACTCACGCGGAATGCGCGCATACGAAAGTTCGAGCGTTGTTCGAACTTCTGGGAGTCGGTCATGACCAAACCGTGGGCAGGTCAACAGGTCTGAAGGGTCGCCGGCGCCTCATAGAT
>NZ_JBMNDR010000195.1:0-3169 GCF_052543235.1 Streptomyces sp. SAS_272
CGGTACGGGCTCCGGGGCCTGGGCGGCGGTGCGGGTGTGCTCGTGCCGCTGTGGCGCGTGCGCAGGTCACCTCCGGGTCAGCAGTGCCACCGACAGGGCGACGGCCGTCAGCGGGAGGACGGCGATCATCAGATCGACCGCCCCCGTGATGAGCCGGTACTTCCGCCAGACGATGCCGCTCAGCTGGATCAGGGTGCGGCACGCCTCCTCGTCGACGGAGAGTTCTCTCGCCAGCCGTTCGGGGGCCGAGGCGTAGCGTCGCCAGGTCGCGAAGTACCGCTGACCCACGTCGCCCCTGCCCAGCACCGGGCGCACCACCAGCAGCAGCAACTCCGCCACCGCGCACACCCCGGCCAACGCCGCGACGCAGAGCCAGCGGGCGACACCGTGCACGGGAACCGTCACGGCCGACGCGCCGGCCACCGAGAACGCGGTGAACCCGATGCCCACGACGGTGAGGAGGGCGGCCGACTTGGTGTCGGCCCGCGCGTTCTCCTGCCGGGTCGTCTCGATCAGCGCGTCGACGTCGACCGGAGGACCGGTCACCGTGCGCCCGTTGCGGCGGGTGGTGGTGGTCCGGGGGGTGGTGGTCATGCCGCCTCCTTCTGCTGCGCGAGGTCCGACACCAGGCGCTTCGCCAGGCGTCGCAGAGCGATGTCGTCGCCACGGGTCGCCGCCCATGCCGCCGGAGGCGGGCCGTCGCCGAGCCAGGCCTCGACCGCGGCGCGCAGGGCCGTGCCCGCTCCGACGCCGGCGGCCGTCCGGGCCAGCAGGTCCTGGAGGATCACGGTCGCGGCGGCGTCGAGACCGTCGTCGTCCTCCCCCTCTCCGGTCCGGGCCGGTCGCAGGTCGTCGTCCACCGGCACGGACGGGCTCGTGCCGCGGTTGGCCAGGGGCAGCAGGATGCAGTCGTGGAGCCAGCCGACGCCCGCCACCTGCCGGACCAGCGCCAGACAGCTCTCGACGTCGGCGCGCAGTTCGTCACGCGCCGGCCGGCTGCCCGGCACCCTGTCGCCGCCGTCCCAGGCGTTCTTGCGGCAGACGAGGGTGTCCAGCGGCCAGGCGCCCGACCCGGACCCGGACGCGGCCGCATAGCCGAGGAGGAAGCGGAACACATCCGCCGACCAGGGGTCCTCGTAGGAGATCGCGATCCGGCCGACGGTCCCGTCGCGGCGCTGGGGCCGTGCCACCCCGCCCCTGGCCACACGGCCCTGGCGGTTGAGTTCCGCGAGCTGCGTGCGGGCGCTGCTGGTGAGGTAGGCGAATGCGGCGTCGGGGAGCGGACCGAGCGTCCGGAACCGGGCGTGCGTCGCGGAGTGCGCTCGGATCCACACGTCCATGAAGAGGTCGACGCAGCCGACGTTCTCGCACACGTCGCGGGGGCGGATCGCCGTCGGGTCCGCCGTCCCGAACGGCGCGGGGCGATGACAGGGGCCCGTCCGGCAGGTCTCGTGGAGGGCTTGCCGGGCCTGGCGGGTGATGCCCCAGACGATGTTCGCGCTGCGCGGCAGGCAGGTGTCGGGGGCGGTGCAGAAGGAGCTGGACTTCGACATGACACGTTCCCTGGGGATGAGGAAGCCCACATGCGTGGGGCCGGCCCGTAGGGCCAACGTGTCCTGTGCACAGCACAGTAGGAGCGAAGTGCTCGGCCGCGGTGAGGCGGTCTCGTCACTATGACGGCCGGTCACCACCGTGTCAACGGCGGCGGACGGCGTCCGGGCGGTGCGCGACAGCGGTCAGCGGCGGCACTGCGCGGGGTGCTCGGCCTCGTGTCCGTTAGGAGGTGTCGGAGGCCGACTGAGCCCCGTTCCCGTCCGCAGCACACCACATCGCACCGAAGGGTGACAGACATGGCCACTCAGCTCCGTGAGGCGTTCGCCGAGCCGCAGTCCCGGGAAGCGCGCACCGTCCTGTTCATCGACCAGGTGGGCTCGACCGCCATGAAGGAGCAGCAGCCGGAGGCGAGTTGGCTGCCCGCCCTCGGCTGGCTGTACGACACGGTCACCGCTCTCGCCGTGCAGGCGGACTCCGAGGCGGAGATCAAGTACCTCGGCGACGGCATCATGATCACGTTCGACAGCGACCGGGCGACCGACGCCGTCAACGTCGCCGTGTCCGTGCAGGAGGCGGTCCACGACGCGAACCAGGGCCGCACGGGGGCCAGGGGCGTCATCGACTTCACCTGCAGCATCGGCGTCGGCACGGGCTCGGTCGTCGCCTTCACCACGCCGACGGGCGGCCACGACTACGTCGGCACGGTGGTCGACAAGGCGAAGCGCCTGTGCGACGCGGCCTCCCCGAAGGCCATCTTCGTCGACCGGGCCACGGCGTCCGCGGCCAACGTCATGAAGATCGCCAGTCGGCTCGGCATCGCCCTCGGCCGCGCCCCCGAGCAGTACCAGGGAGACGTGCAGCGGGCCCCGTTGAAGGGGTTCGACCAGCCGGTGGAGTACTACGAGATCCTCTGGGACCAGCAGCTGTACGGGCTCAAGTCGGAGGCGGTGACCCGCAACACCGACCGCATGCGACAGGCCCCGTCCTCGCCGCCCGGGACCACCCGGCTCCCCGTCGAGCGCTCGGCGAACAAGCGGCAGCCGGCCCAGGACATGCGTCCGGGGACCCAGGACAAGCGTCCGGGGGCTCAGGACAAGCGTCAAGGAGCTCTGGAGGAGCGGCACTCCGGGGAGGTGACCTGCTGGAAGCCGGACGCCAACTTCGGGTTCGTCCGCGACTCCCGGTCCGGCGAGGACTTCTACTTCCGTGCCGGCCACCTGGTCTACCCGGAGGACGCCGGGGAGTCCCTGCGGGTAGGCAGCCGGATCGTGTTCGTGGCGACGGGACGGGTCGACGGTGAGCGCAACCGCCACGCCGTGGGCATCCTCCTCGTCGACGACTACGCCGAAGGCACCCTGAAGCTGCCCGAGGGCAAGGCCCACGGCTGGCTGCGCGTCCAGGACCGGCTGGGCAACAGTCACCACGTCTTCACCTCCCGCTCGGCGGTCCAGCGGTTCGCGCCGGGGACGCTGCTGAGCTTCAAGGTGGCGGCGAACGAGAAGGGCGGGCTGGCCGAGGAGATCGAGGAACCGGCGGAGGAGGACGCGGCCTGACGCCTCACCGCAGGGCGAGGGCGGCCAGGGGGCGGGTTCCGCGGACACCGGAACCCGCCCCC
>NZ_JBMNDR010000196.1:0-3048 GCF_052543235.1 Streptomyces sp. SAS_272
GTCCCGGCGACTTCCGGCGCCGGGACCCACCCCGTGGACGTGCCGCGGGTCAGTGCGGCAGGGTCACGTACTCGATCACCGTGTTGATGCTGTGGTCGATCATCTCGTCGGTCAGGCCCGGGTACACGCCGATCCAGAACGTCCGCTCGGTGGTGATGTCGCTGTTGGTGAGCGGACCGCTGACCCGGAACTCCTGTCCCTCGTAGGCCGGGTGACGGGTCAGGTTGCCCGCGAAGAAGCGGCGGGTGGCGACCATGCTGGACTCCAGGTGGTCGATCAGGGCGCCGGGCTGGAACGGCGTGCCCGGCTGCACGGTGATGGCGAAGCCGAACCAGCTCGGGTCGCTGCCCGGCGTGGCCTCGGGAAGCAGCAGGTGGGGCAGCCCGTCCAGGCCCTCCCGCAGCCGGGCCCAGTTGTGGCGTCGGGCCTTGCCGAACTCGTCGATACGGCTGAGCTGCTGGAGCCCGAGCGCCGCGGAGACGTCGGTCGACTTCAGGTTGTAGCCCACGTGGGAGAAGATGTACTTGTGGTCGTAGCCCTCCGGCAGCGAACCCATCTGGTGCTCGAAACGCTTGAAGCAGCGGTTGTCCTCACCCGGCTCGCACCAGCAGTCGCGGCCCCAGTCGCGCATCGATTCCACGATCCGCGCCAGGGCCAGGTTGTCCGTCAGCACGCAGCCGCCCTCGCCCATCGTGATGTGGTGGGCGGGATAGAAGCTCTCGGTCGCCAGGTCACCGAAGGTTCCGGTCAGCTGTCCCTCGTAGGTGCTGCCCAGCGCGTCGCAGTTGTCCTCGATGAGGAACAGGCCACGGTCCTCGGCCAGTTGGGCGATCTCGCGGACCTGGAAGGGATTGCCCAGCGCATGGGCCATCATGATCGCGCGGGTGCGCGGACCGATGGCCGCCTCCACCCGCTCCAGTGAGGCGTTGTAGGTGCCCAGCTCGACGTCGACGAAGACCGGCACCATGCCGTTCTGCAGGATGGGATTGACCGTCGTCGGGAACCCGGCGGCCACCGTGATCACCTCGTCGCCGCGCTTCAGCCGGTCCGCGCCCAACTGAGGCGAGGTGAGGCTGCTCAGGGCCAGCAGATTGGCCGACGAGCCGGAGTTGGTCAGATGCGCCTTGCGCAGCCCGAAGTACTTCGCCAGCGCACGTTCCAGCCTGCGCGAGCTGACACCGGCCGCGATGCGCATGTCGAGCGCCGCTTCCACCAGCGCCACCCGGTCGTCCTCGCTGAGCACCGCACCGGACGCCAGCACCGGCGTGATGCCCGGCACGAACCCCGAGGAGAGGGACGAGCGGTGGTATTCCCGTACCAGGTCGAGGATCTCGGTCTTGTCGTTCCCCACGGCTGATGGCCTCCTGTATGTGCCGGTGGGGACGAGACGTGCTCGCCGGCTCGCAGTCGAAGCGAGTCCCCACGCCCGTATCGTTCGATCGGGGGAACCCCAGACCAGCACGCGCGCCCACTCGCGGGCCAGGCACGCCGCACGATTCTAGGGATCCACCAAGAGCATGGGGTCTAGGGATTTCATCGCCACGGACCCGGCACTCTGAAGTGCCAAGCCCGCGTGGGCCTTTCGCCCCTCCCTGGAGACGCACCCATGAAGCATGGCCGCCCCTCGGGCAAGCCCGGGCAGATCGTCGTCCTGCGCGCGGGAGGGATGTCCGGCGAGCGGGTCCGGCTCGGCGTTCACGACCTGCTGAACGGGACTTTCGCCACACCGCGCACGTTCTTCTACCGGCAGACCCTGGACTCCGACGCCCTGGCCGACTCCCTGCGCCGCACACTGGCCCACCATCCGCTGCTCACGGGACGCCTCGAACGCGACGCGGACGGCGGCCTCAGCGTGGTGTGCAACGACGCCGGCGCGATGTTCGCCGTCACCCACTCCGACCAGGTCATGCCGGACTACGGGCCGGACCGCTCCGCCAAGCAGGACCTGCGCCGCTACCTCCACTCCGTCAACGCCTTCCGCGTCGTCGGGCACGACACGCCGCTGCTCACGGTCAAGGTCACCCACATGCGAGGAGGCGGCTCCGTACTCGGCGTCGCCGTCAACCACAGCGTCGTCGACGGCAGCGGCTACCTCGACTTCCTGCGCCACTGGTCGCGCACGCATGCCGGACAGGACGGTTCCGCGGCGCCGTACGACCGCGCGCTGCTGGACGGCTTGGCCGGCGAGGCGCGTCCCGCACCGGACGACCCGCAGTACCAGGTCGTCACCGGACGGCAGAAGTTCGGGTTCATCTGGAGGGTCAACTCCCGTGCGTGGAAGGTGCGCACCGTCACCGTCCGACTGACCGCCACGGAGGTTCTCGCCCTGCGCGCGGCCGCGCGCGCCGGACAGGACCGCGATCTGCCTCCCGCCTCCAGCGCGGTCGCGCTGGGGGCGCACCTGTGGCGGGTCCTCGGCGCGCTCCGCGACCGGGAACCCGGGGCCGAGGAGCGCCTGGGGATCGTGGTCGGACTGCGGGCCGCGCTGAAGGACCGCCTTCCGCACGGCTACGGGGGCAATGCGGTGTCCAACACCACGGCCGTGCTGCCGGCCCGTGAGTTGCGCGAAGAGCCCCTCGCCCACACCGTCGCCGCGGTACGCGCCGCCGTGGAGCGTGTCACCCCCGCCCGGGTGCGGCAGGAGGCCGCCTTCCTGGAGGCCCAGCGGCAGGCCGGGCGCTCGGCCCGTGTCCTCAGCCGCATGTCACTGGACGCCTTCGACGGCACGGTCGCCCTGAACGACTCCGGCAGGTTGCCGGTGTACACGCTGGAGTTCGGCGCCGGACGGCCCTTCTGGTTCGAGTTCCCGGCAAGCCCCATCCCCTGGACGGCACTCGTCACGCCCACCCCCGACGACGACCACAGCCGCGACGTCCACCTGAGTGTTCCCCGTGAAGCCGCCGAGGCCCTGCGCAGCCCTCGGTGGACCGAACGTCTGCGCGGCGCTCCCGACGGTCCCGGCGGCCGCTGATCGCGGCTCCCGTCCTGAACCGCCCCACGGGGGAGAGGGGAGCCGGGTCCGCATGGCGAAGGGCCTGCGGACACCGG
>NZ_JBMNDR010000197.1:0-2961 GCF_052543235.1 Streptomyces sp. SAS_272
GAGTCCGCATCCGGTGTTGGCGGTGCCGATCGGTGAGACGGTCGAGGCTGTGGGCGGGGATGCGGTGGTGGTGGGTTCGTTGCGTCGGGGTGAGGGTGGCCTGGGGCGGTTCTACCTGTCTCTGGGTGAGGCGTGGGCGGGGGGTGTGGCGGTCGACTGGGGTCCGGTGTTCGCGGGGTTGACGCCTTCTCGGGTGGAGTTGCCGACGTATGCGTTCCAGCGCAGCCGCTACTGGCTGGACATGCCCAGGGTGCAGGCCGGGGTGGATCCGGCGCAGGAGGAGTTCTGGCGGATCGTCGAGGAGGGTGATCTGGAGGGGCTCGCGGGCACGCTGGGGCTGGACGGGACCGGGGGGCTCGATGGTCTCCTGCCTGCGTTGTCGGCCTGGCGTCGGGGACGGCAGGGCCGGGCGAAACTGGACAGCTGGCGCTACCGGGTGGCGTGGCGGCCCTGTCGGCTCCCCGAAGGAGCCACCCTCGAGGGGACCTGGCTGCTCGTCGTCCCCGAAGGACATGCCGGGTCGCCGCTGGTCGCCGCTGTCGCCGACGCCCTGAGCGATGCGGGCGCGACCGCCGTCCCCTTCGCGATGGCCGCCGA
Organism: Streptomyces sp. SAS_272; assembly: GCF_052543235.1. Lineage (NCBI taxonomy): Bacteria > Bacillati > Actinomycetota > Actinomycetes > Kitasatosporales > Streptomycetaceae > Streptomyces > Streptomyces sp. SAS_272. The sequence goes on from NZ_JBMNDR010000197.1 coordinate 598, forward strand.
CGAGCTGGACCGCGCACTCGTCGCCGCGCGCCTCACGGCCGCCGTCGCCGCTGCCGACACCGGAACCGACTCCGTGGCCGGGACCGACTCCGTGCGCGGCGTCGTGTCCCTGCTGGCCCTCGACGAGCGCCTCGCCCCGGACCACTCGGGTGCGACCGTCGGCATGATGTCCTCGCTGGTCCTGGTCCAGGGCATGCTGGACGCCGGCATCGAGGCCAGGACGTGGTTCCTGACCAGCGAGGCTGTCAGTACCGGGGACGGGGACACGGTCAGCCGTCCGATACAGGGCGCGCTCTGGGGATTCGGCCGGGTGGTCGCCCTGGAGCAGCCGCGGCGCTGGGGCGGCCTCGTCGACCTTCCCTGCGCACCCGACCCCGACGCCGCCCGCGGCCTGGTCGCCGTCCTCGCCGCAGGGGGCGACGAGGACCAGATCGCCCTGCGCGGATCGAGCGCCCACATCCGGCGGCTGGTCCGCACCCCCCTGTCCGGCCGAAGCGCATCGCGGTCCTGGAGCACCAGCGGGGCCGCGCTGGTCACCGGCGGCACCGGCGGCCTCGGCGCCCACACGGCTCGACTGCTCGCCCGCAAGGGCGCCGAGCATCTGGTGCTGACCAGCCGCCACGGCGACCGGGCGCCGGGCGCGGAAGCGCTGCGGCAGGAACTGACCGAGCTGGGCTGCCGGGTGACCATCGCCGCGTGCGACGTCGCCGATCGGGAAGCGCTGCACCGTCTCGTCGAGCAGGTGGAGTCCGACGGCCCCGCGATCCGCACCGTCGTGCACACCGCGGGCGTCGGCATGCTCGCCTCCCTCGCCGACACCGACCTCGACTTCTTCGCAGAGGGAGCCCGCGCCAAGCTGCTCGGCGCCGTCAACCTCGACGAACTCTTCGACCACGACCGGCTGGACGCCTTCGTCCTGTACTCCTCCGTCGCCGGCACCTGGGGCAGCGGCGACCACGGCGCCTACTCGGCCTCCAACGCCTACGTCGACGCTCTCGCCGACCATCGCAGAGCGCGCGGGCTGACCGGCATGTCCCTCGCCTGGGGCATCTGGAGCCCGGAGGGCGGAGGCATGGCCGTCAACGTCGTTCGGGAGCAACTGCGCTGGCGCGGAATCCCGTTCATGGACGCCGCCCTCGCCGTCGCGGGCCTCGAGCAGGCACTCGACCACGACGAGACCTTCCTCGCCGTCGCCGACATCGACTGGGAGCGTTTCGTCCCCGTCTTCACCGCCGCGCACTCCCGACCGCTGCTGCACGAGGTCCCCGAGGTGGCGGCCGCGATGCGGGCCGACGAAGCCGTTCTCGACCGCGCCTCGGAACGCGGCGGCGGCCTGCGCGCGGAACTCGCCGGCCAGAGCTCCGCCGAACGCGACCGGACGCTGACCGACGTGGTCCGCACCCAGGTCGCCGCCGTCCTCGGCTACGCAGACGGCGACGACGTCGCCGCCACACGTGCGTTCCGGGAACTCGGATTCGACTCCCTCACCGCGGTCGAGCTCCGCAACCGCCTCAACGAGGCGACCGGCCTCACGCTGCCCGCCGCGATCGTCTTCGACCACCCCAACGTCCGCGACCTCGCGCGCCATCTGCGCGGACAGCTCGTCGACGACGCCGCCGAGGAGCGGCCCGCCACGCTCCCGGCCGTCCCGGCGGCCCGCCCGGCCCGTGAGGACGAACCGATCGCCATCGTCTCCATGGGCTGCCGCTTCCCCGGCGGAGCACACTCACCGGACGACTTCTGGCGACTCGTCCTCGACGAGACCGACGCCATCTCCTCCCTGCCCGTCGACCGCGGCTGGGACGTGGAGAACCTGTACGACCCCGATCCGGACCGAGCGGGCACCACCTACGCCCGCGACGGCGGATTCCTGCACGACGCGGCCGAGTTCGACGCGGCCTTCTTCGGGATCTCGCCGCGTGAGGCGACCGCGATGGACCCGCAGCAGCGACTGCTTCTGGAGACCGCCTGGGAGACCCTGGAGCGGGCCGGCATCGCCCCCGACAGCCTGCGCGGCAGCGACACCGGAGTCTTCGTCGGCGTGTCCCACCAGGGCTACGGAGCGAGCGGGGGCGTGCCGGAGGGACTTGAGGGTCACCTCATCACGGGCACCGTCACCAGCATCGCCTCCGGCCGCATCTCCTACACGCTCGGCCTCGAAGGGCCGGCCGTGACGATGGACACCGGCTGCTCCTCCGCGCTCGTGGCCATGCACCAGGCCATGCGTTCCCTTCGTTCGGGCGAGTGCTCCCTCGCGCTGACCGGCGGCGCAGCCGTCATGGGCGAGCCCATCGGCCTGGTCGGCTTCAGCCGTCAGCGCGGCCTGGCCGTCGACGGCCGTTGCAAGGCGTTCGGCGCCGGCGC
>NZ_JBMNDR010000198.1:0-2845 GCF_052543235.1 Streptomyces sp. SAS_272
CTGGGTGCGGCATGTGCGTGAGGCGGTGCGGTTCGCCGACGGGATCGGTGTGCTGGCCGCCGAGGGGGTGACGCGGTTCCTGGAGATCGGCCCCGACGGCACCCTCACCGCCCTCGCGCAGAACAGCCCGGCGGACGGCGTGCTGTACACGCCGGTTCTCCGCAAGGACGGTCAGGAGTCCCGGCACTTCGTGGCGGCCCTCGCGCGACTGCACCTGAGCGGCGCGGCGGTGACGTGGTCCACGCTCCTCCCGGCGGCGCGCACGGTCGAGCTGCCCACGTACGCCTTCCGCCGTGACCGGTTCTGGCTGGAGCGTTCCTACGCCGAGGACGGCTCGGCCGTCGCCGTCGACGGGCTGCACCACCGTGTCGTCTGGCGTACGGTCGCCGGCCTGCCCGAGGGCGCGCGGCTGTCCGGGCGCTGGCTGTTTTTGAGGCCCGTGTCCTCGGCCGGCGCGGACGGCTGGGACGGCGCCCTGACCGGCGCACTGCACGACGCCGGTGCGGAACTGGTCGCCGTCGAGCATCACCACAGCGACGGCCGGGCCGAGTTGGCGCGCCGTATCGCCGTGGCCGTCGGCGATGCCCCGGTCGCCGGCGTCGTCTCCACCCTCGCCCTGGAGCGCGGGGGGAACGCAGACGTTCCCGACGGCGTTCTCGCGACCACGGTGCTCGTCCAGGCCCTCGGAGACGCCGCCGTCTCGGCGCCGCTCTGGACCCTGACCCGGGAAGCCGTCACCGCCACGGCCGGCGATCCGGCCCCGGAACCCGACCAGGCCGCCGTCTGGGGCCTGGGGCGCGTCGTCGCCCTGGAACACCCCGACCGCTGGGGCGGGCTCGTGGACCTGCCCGCGACCCTGGACCGGCGTTCGGCCGCCCGGCTGGTCACCCTGCTCGCCGTCGGCGCGACGGCCGCAGGCCCGCGCGAGGACCAGGCCGCGGTCCGCTCCGGCGGACTCATGGGCCGCCGCCTGGTCCCGGCCTCTCCCACAGCGGAATCCGCTTGGCAGCCGTCCGGCACGGTCCTGGTGACCGGAGGCACAGGCGCGCTGGGCGCCAGAGTCGCCCGGTGGGCCGCCCGGGCGGGCGCCGCGCACCTCATCCTGGCCAGCCGCAACGGGGACCGGGTGCCGGGCGCCGAGGACCTGCGGGGCGAACTGCAGGACGCCGGCGCCGAAGTGACGTTCGCAGCAGTTGATCTGACGAACCGTAAGGCGTTGCGCGCGCTGCTCGACGCCCACCCTGTCGACGCGGTCGTCCACACGGCAGGGGTACTGGAGGACGGCGTCCTCGACGGCCTGACACCGGCCGCCTTCAAGAAGGTCTTCGCCGCCAAGGTCGCCGGCGCACGCAACCTGGACGAGCTGACCCGCAACCGCGAGCTGTCCGCCTTCATCCTCTTCTCGTCCTTCGCCGGCACGGTCGGCTCCGCCGGACAGGCCAACTACGCCGCCGCCAACGCCCTGTTGGACGCCCTCGCGGAGCGGCGCAGGAGCGAGGGGCTGCCCGCCACCTCGATCGCCTGGGGGCCGTGGGCAGGCGGCGGCATGGCCGCAGACGCCGACGCGGAGGTCCGGCAACTGAGAGGCGGTGTGGGCCTCCTCGACCCTGACCGGGCCCTGGACGCCCTCGCCGCCGCCGCTGGGGACGCGACGGCCGCGGCCTTCGTGGCCGACGTCGACTGGAGCCGTTTCGGCGCCGCCTTCACCGCGGTCCGGCACAGCCCGTTCCTCGCGGAGGTGTACCGCGTCCCGGCCGGAACCCAGGTCACCGCCGAGACCGTCACGACCGCACTCCAGGCGCGTCTGCGCGGCCTCGCCCCCGAGGCGCGCCTGCGGGAACTCGTCACAGAGGTCCGTGCCCGGGCCGCTGCGGCACTCGGATACGAGGGCGCCGAACAGGTCGGTGCGGAGCGGGCTTTCCGCGATATGGGCGTGGACTCGCTCATCGCGGTGGAGCTGCGCAACGTCCTGGCCTCCGTGTCGGGCGTCACCCTCCCCACGACGGCGGTCTTCGACCATCCGACCCCGCAGGCGCTGGCCGCGTTCATCCACGCGGAGCTGTTCGGGGACGAGACCGCAGCAGCCGCCACGCCGTACGGGACCGCTGCGATCGCGGTGGACGAGCCGATGGCGATCGTGGGCATGGCCTGTCGTTTCCCCGGTGGCGTCGAGACCCCGGAACAGTTCTGGGAGCTGCTCGCGGACGGCCGCGAGGGCGTCGGGGACTTCCCCACCGACCGCGGCTGGGACCTCGACCTGCTCTTCTCCCCCGACCCGGACAACCCGTACGCCAGCCACACCGCGCGCGGTGGGTTCCTGTCCGATGTCGGTCAGTTCGATGCGGAGTTCTTCGGGGTGTCGCCGCGTGAGGCGTTGGCGATGGATCCGCAGCAGCGGTTGTTGTTGGAGACGTCGTGGGAGGCGGTGGAGCGGGCGGGGGTGGATCCTCGGTCGTTGCGGGGGAGTCGTACGGGTGTGTTCGTGGGGACGAACGGTCAGGACTATCCGGCGTTGTTGAGTGTGTCGGAGGGTGACTTCGGCGGGTATGTGGGGACGGGGAACGCGGCGAGTGTGGCGTCGGGTCGGGTGTCGTATGTGCTGGGTCTGGAGGGTCCGGCGGTGACGGTCGACACGGCGTGCTCGTCGTCGTTGGTGGCTCTGCATCTGGCGGGGCAGGCGCTGCGGTCGGGGGAGTGCGACCTGGCGCTGGCGGGCGGTGTGACGGTGATGTCGACGCCGGGCGCTTTCGTGGAGTTCGGTCGTCAGGGTGGGTTGGCGGCGGATGGTCGGTGCCGGGCGTTCGGTGAGGGTGCGGACGGTACGGGGTGGGGTGAGGGTGTGGGT
>NZ_JBMNDR010000199.1:0-2620 GCF_052543235.1 Streptomyces sp. SAS_272
CGCCACCCCGAACGAACGCCACAACTCAGCCAACGACACCATCACCGCCCACAACGCCGGCTGCACCACGTCCACCCGCTCCAACAACGCCCCATCCCCATCCCCCTCCCCCAGCAGCACCTCCAGCAGATCCCACTCCACGAACTCCGCCAACGCCCGCCCGCACTCCTCCAACCGGGCCCGGAACACCGGCGCCTCGCCATACAGCCCCGCCGCCATCCCCAACCACTGCGACCCCTGCCCCGGAAACACGAACACCGTCCGACCCGAAGCGGCTTCACCGGTGACGGCCGGGGCGGGGACGTCGCCCGCGGCGAGGCCGCGCAGTGCGCTCGCCAGTTCCTCGCGCTCGCCGGCGACCACCACGGCGCGGTGCGCGAACGCGGCTCGGGTGGTGATCAGCGAGGAGCCGATCGCGGCGATGTCCACGTCGGGGTGAGCGGCGGCGAACTCGGCCAGCCTCGCGGCCTGTTCACGCAGGGCGGCGGGGGTCTTGGCGGACAGCGCCCACGGCACCGCACCAGCCGCTGCCGCCGCAGTCGCAGTCGCAGTCGCAGTCGCAGTCGCCGGAGCGTCCGCGTCCGCGGGTGCAGGTGCGGGTGCTGTCGTGTCCGTCGCCCCGGTCGTCTCCTGCGCGGGCGCCTGTTCCAGGATCAGGTGCGCGTTCGTGCCGGAGAACCCGAACGAGGAGACGGCCGCGCGGCGCGGGCGGCCCGTGTCCGGCCAGGGCCGTTCCTCGGTCAGCAGCTCGACGGCTCCGCCGTCCCAGTCCACGTGATCGGTCGGCCGGTCGACGTGGAGCGTGCGCGGCAGCGTCTCGTGGCGCATCGCCAGCACCATTTTGATGACGGCGGCGACGCCCGCGGCGGCCAGGGTGTGACCGATGTTGGACTTCAGCGAGCCGAGCCACAACGGCTGCTCGGGCGTGTGCTCGCGCCCGTAGGTGGCCAGCAGGGCCTGCGCCTCGATCGGGTCGCCGAGCCTGGTGCCCGTGCCGTGCGCGTCGACGGCGTCCACGTCGGCGGCGGTCAGACCCGCGTTCGCCAGCGCCTGGCGGATCACGCGTTCCTGCGAGGGCCCGTTGGGGGCGGTCAGGCCGTTGCTGGCGCCGTCCTGGTTGACGGCGCTGCCGCGGATGACGGCCAGTACGGGGTGGCCGTTGCGGCGGGCGTCCGACAGCCGCTCCAGGAGCACCAGGCCGACGCCCTCGCCCCAGCCGGTGCCGTCCGCGTCCTGTGAGAACGCCTTGCAGCGGCCGTCGGCGGACAGGGCGCGCTGGCGGCTGAACTCGACGAAGTTCACCGGCCCCGCCATGACGGTCGCGCCGCCGGCCAGGGCCAGTGCGCACTCGCCGCCTCGCAGCGCCTGCGCCGCCAGGTGCAGGGCGACCAGCGACGAGGAGCAGGCGGTGTCGACGGTGAGGGCGGGGCCTTCCAGGCCGAGGGTGTAGGCGATGCGGCCGGAGGCGACGCTGGTCGTCGTGCCGGTGGAGACGTATCCCTCCAGCTCCTCGGGGAGCCGGCCGAGCCGTGTGACGTAGTCGCCGGTGATGACGCCGGCGAAGACGCCGGTGTCGCTGCCGCGGAGCGTGCCCGGGTCGATCCCGGCCCGCTCCAGCGCCTCCCACGACGTCTCCAGCAGCAGGCGCTGCTGGGGGTCCATGGCGAGCGCCTCGCGCGGGCTGATCCCGAAGAACTCCGCGTCGAAGCCGGCGGCGTCGCGCAGGAACCCGCCCTGGCGGGTGTACGAGGTGCCGGTCGACTCGGGGTCGGGGTCGTAGAGGGCGTCGAGGTCCCAGCCGCGGTCGGCCGGGAAGTCGCCGATGGTGTCGACGCCGTCCCGCAGGAGCCGCCAGAGGTCCTCGGGCGAGGCCACGCCGCCCGGGAAACGGCAGGCCGTCGAGACGACGGCGATGGCGTCGCCGTCGGCCGCGGCCGGGGCCTGCCGTGTGGTGCGCACCGGGGCGGCGGGGCGGCCGCCGAGCAGGGCGTCGCGCAGATGCGCGGCGAGAGCGGCGGGGGTGGGGTGGTCGAAGACGAGGGTCGGCGAGAGCCGGCGTCCGGTCGCCGCGCCGAGCCGGTTGCGCAGCTCGACCGCGGACAGCGAGTCGAAACCGAGCGTCTTGAAGGTGCGGTGGGGTTCGAGGTCCCCGCCCGACCTGCCGAGCACCGCCGCGACCTCGTCGCTGACGAGGTCGAGCAGCAGCTGCTCCTGTTCGGTGTCGGTCAGTGCCGCCAGGCGGTCGGCGAGCGTGGCCGCGCCCGGACCGGCGGCGGCGCCCGCCGCGGCGCGGCGGCGCACCGGGGTGCGGACCAGGCCGCTCAGGATCGGCGCCAGCGTCCCGCGTCCGGCGCGCGCCCGCAGCGCGGCGGTGTTCATCGGCAGGACGGCGAGCATCGGCCGGGCGTGGCCGAGGGCGGCGTCGAGGGCGGCGAGGCCCTGCTCGGCGGTGAACGGGGAGGTGCCGGTCTCCGCGAGCCTGTCCCGTTCCGCTGCGCTCAACGCGGAGCCCATGCCGCCTGCCTGGTCCCACAGTCCCCAGGCGAGGGAGGTGGCGGGCAGGCCTTGGGTGTGGCGGTGGTGGGCGAGGGCGTCGAGGAAGGTGTTGGCGGCGGCGTAG
>NZ_JBMNDR010000200.1:0-2601 GCF_052543235.1 Streptomyces sp. SAS_272
CCGCAGAACCGTCGCACTCCGCGCACGCTGCGGGCCCCGTCCCCCGGCGGACTCGCCGGCGTCAGGCCCCTCGTGGTGCTCCGACGAGCCGGCGGCGGTACCCCACGCCGGCGGCCTCGGCCGCGACCTCCGTCACGTACCTGCCGTACGGGGACTTCATCCCCTCGCCCAGCCGTCGGCACGTGTCGGCGTCGATGAAGCCCATCTGCAGTGCGACCTCCTCCAGGCAGGCGATGCGCACCCCCATGCGCTCCTCCATGGCCTGCACGTAGATGCCGGCCTTCAGCAGCGACTCGGCGGTGCCCGTGTCGAGCCAGGCGAAGCCCCGGCCGAGTTCGATGAGCTTGGCCTTGCCGCGTTCCAGGTACCACCGGTTGACGTCGGTGATCTCCAGTTCGCCGCGCGGCGACGGGGTCAGGTTCTTGGCCACGTCCACGACGTCGTTGTCGTAGAAGTACAGGCCGGTGATCGCCCGGTCGGACTTGGGTTCGGCCGGCTTCTCCTCGAGCGAGACGAGCCGCCCCTCGGCGTCGGTCACCCCGACCCCGTACCGCTCGGGGTCCGGCACCGGGTAGCCGAAGAGGACGCAGCCGTCCACGTCACGGGCGTTGCGGCGCAGCAGCTCCCGGAATCCCGAGCCGTGGAAGATGTTGTCGCCCAGCACGAGGGCCACCGGGTCGGCGCCGATGAAGTCGGCCCCGATGGTGAACGCCTGAGCCAGGCCTGCGGGTTGCTCCTGCGCGGCGTAGCTGAGCGAGATGCCGAGCCGCGAGCCGTCGCCGAGGAGCCGCTGGAAGTACGGCATGTCGGTGGGTGTGGTGATGACGAGGATCTCCCGGATGTCGGCCAGCATGAGCACCGACAGCGGGTAGTAGATCATCGGCTTGTCACTGACGGGGAGGAGCTGTTTCGACACGGCCAGAGTGATCGGATGCAGCCGGGTCCCGGTGCCTCCGGCGAGGACTATCCCCTTCATCGTGGGCCCCGGCCTCAGGCGGCCGGACGGTCCTGGTCGATGACGCGCTCCCGGGTCCGGATCTCGCCGGACTCGGTGCGCACCAGTTCGTCCACCACGGTGAAGGTCGGCTCGAAGTCGACCTTCCCGGCGGCGTCGGTCCGGGTGACCAGGCAGACGTAGTCCACCCGCCAGCCGTCCGCGGTCTTCTCCACGAGGTAGTGGTCGAACCAGTGCCGGGGCACGACCGACCGGTACCGCGGGAGGGCGGCCCGCATCGCCGCGACCATCGCGGCACGGCCGGCGAGGCGTTCGCCGCGGTGCGCGTGGTCGATGACGCCGTCCTCGGTGAAGGTGTCGGCGAACTCCTCGATCTTCAGGGCGTCCATCAGGCGGCACTGTCGGGCGTAGAACCCGAGGATCTCCACGTGCTCCTCGGCCGTCACCTTCTGCCGCTCAGCGGTCTGCGTAGCCACGGTGTGCTCCTCCTCGGGCATGGGTTTCCTTCTCCGGAAGCGTTCTCCGGGCAGCTCGAAACCGACTGGACTACCGCTGCACCGCAATTCCCCCACCGGGTGTTCCAGTGGGGCTCATGCCCGTCGGGCCATCCTTCCGACAAATCGTCGCGGCACTTGTCTCGCACCGGGAACGGAGTTCGGAATGACGTTGCAACAGGTCCGGTCGGAAATGCGCGAGGTCGCCTCGTCGGTCTACGCCTGGATTCAGCCCGACGGCGGGTGGTGCCTGAACAACGCGGGCCTGATCCTCGACGGGGAGTGCGCGGTGCTGGTCGACACGGCCGCCACCGAGCGCCGTACCCGTGTGCTGGCCGAGGCGGTGGGCGCGCTGGCGCCGGCCGGCCCCGACTTCCTCGTCAACACGCACTTCCACGGCGACCACACGTTCGGCAACTCCTACTTCAAGCCGCGGGCGACGATCATCGCCCACGAGAACTGCGCGCGTGACCAGATGGCCGCGGGCCCGGGGCTGCGCGGGCTGTGGCCGGACGTGGAGTGGGGGGAGACGCCGGTCCTCGGCCCCGACGTGACTTATCGCGGCGACGAGGCCGCCGTCCACTCGGGCGGCCGGCGCATCGCGCTGCTGCACCCCGGGACCGCCCACACCACCGGCGACACGGTGGTGTGGCTGCCCGACGAGGGCGTCCTGTTCACCGGGGACGTCGTGTGGTCCGGGAGCACCCCGTTCTGCCTGATGGGCTCGGTCACGGGGTCGCTGGAGGCGATCGGGCGGCTGCGCGCGCTCGGCGCGGAGACGGTGGTGCCCGGTCACGGGCCGGTCGGCGGTGCGGAGTTGCTGGACGAGACCGCCGCCTACCTGAACTGGCTGCTGGAGGTGGCGGAGTCGGGGCTGCGGGCCGGACGGTCGGCGCTGGAGACGGCCCGGACCACCGAGCTGGGCGCGTGGGCCGCCTTCCTCGACGCCGAGCGCATCGTCGGCAACCTGCACCGCGCCTACGCCGAGCTCGCCGGAGCGGTGCCGGGCGCGCCGATCGACGTGGCGACGGCCTTCGGGGAGATGACGCAGTTCCACGGAGGTCTCCCGGTGTGCCACGCCTGAGGGAGGGCCGGCCGGCGGACGGGGCGGGCCGGCAGACGCGAAGGGGGTGTGACGCGCGCTCGCGTCAC
>NZ_JBMNDR010000201.1:0-2437 GCF_052543235.1 Streptomyces sp. SAS_272
TGGTGGTGACCTCGCCGGCCACGTGGACCAGACCGGTCGTGATCAGGGTCTCGACGGCGACCCGGGAGGCCGGGTCCTCACGCAGCAGGGCATCGAGGAGGGTGTCGCTGATCTGGTCAGCGATCTTGTCGGGGTGACCCTCGGTCACAGACTCCGAAGTGAACAGGCGACGAGGCATGATTCTCCTGGGGTACCGCGGCGCCCCCCGACGGGACACCGCACAGAACGGACGGTTCGGGTTTTGGCGCCTGCCACGGTTCAGACCAGGTGCCGGCGCATCCAGTCGGCCAGGACGCCGGAGGCCACCGCGGCCGCCTCGGGCCAGGCCCGCTCGGCGGACTCGTCGGCCTGGTCGCTGACGTACTTCACGATCCGCACCGGCAGGCCGAACCGCTCGGCCACGGAGGCGATCGCGTAGCCCTCCATGTCGACCAGGTCGGCCCGCTCGGCGAGCAGCGCGCGGGTGCGGCCGTCGGCGACGAAGGAGTCACCGGTGGCCAGGGTGGGCCCGGGTTCGGGCCGTACGGTCAGCGGACGGCCGTGGTCGACCCCGCTGAGCCGGCGGAGAACCTCGTCCGGCAGGTCGTGCTGAATGACCCGGGACACCTCGACGACACCGCTCAGCGAGCCGCTGAGCGACCCGGCCGTACCGAGGTTGACGATCTCCCGTGGACGGGCCGACGACAGTGCCCACGCGAGCTCCACGGTGGCCCGCACCTTCCCCATTCCGGTGATCAGCACGGGAAAGACGTCGTCGAAGTGCGCCGCCTCCGCCTCGGCCGCCGTCACGATCAACGGAAGGTCGGGACGTATGCGGCCTCGGAGACGAGCCGTGAAGGTGGCTTCGGGCAGGGCGGGAGGCAGCACGGGATTCCTGTTCGGGAGGGGCGCCGGTCGAGGTGGGCCGGTGTCAGGTGTTCTGGACGGTCAGCAGTGTGGCCAGCAGCGCCGTCACGGCGAGTGCGCTCGGCGCGATGAGCCCCTTGCGGTCGTTCGCCCGGAGATGGAAGACCACAGCGCCGCAGAAGTACAGGAACACCCCCGCGCCCGCGGCGATCCCCAGGGGCCGGTAGGCCAGCCCGAGGAGCAGGCCCGAGGCCCCGGCGATCTCCACCGAGGCCAGCCGGGGCAGCCACGAGTCGGGCACGCCCACTCCGCGCAGCGCGGCGACCATGGACTCCTGTCGTCGCAGCTTGCCCAGCGCCGAGACCAGGAGGACCAGCGACAGGACGATGATGAAGGACGCGTTGTTCATGGACACGGGTCTCCGGTGGGCGAGGCGGCGAGGGACCGTGCAGTGACGGCCGTCCCCATGTTTGCCGCTGTCGGCCCAGGAGATCCCTAGTGCTGGATTGCGTATTCTGCGGGTAGACGGGCTGACGGCGGGGTAGTTCGGGTGCTCGGGGCGGTCACCGGACGACGGTTCCACGAGCGCGGCCGGGGCGTGATGAGGACGACGTCCCGTCGTTCGCCTGTGACGGCCGGCCCTGCTCACCCGCCGAATACGACGGCGATATGCGGGCATCCGAATGACGAAGTCCGCACCAGATCGCATGCCCGCGCCGAGACCGGAAGGATTGATCGCGGAAGTGCCTCCTGTGAGACCGCTCACGGTGGCATACTCCAACGAGACTCATGTCTGCCGTAGCCGCCGTGTTTTTCTCAGTGGACTGCATCCTGGTCAGGGGAAGCAGCCTGTCCCGCCTTGTCGAGGAACGCCTCGGACTGAGCGGGGCCTCGAGCGTGCATGAAACCCAGGCGACCGACGCGGCACGCTGGGCGGGCATCCCGGAGAACGCACTGCACACCCAGCTCGCGGGCCTGCCCCTGATCCCCGGAATCGCGGAGACCGCGCAGTGGTGCTGGAGCAGCGGCCTGGTGCCGATCATCTCCAGTCTCACCTGGGCCCCGATCGGCGCGCACCTCGCCGAGCGGTTCGGTTTTCACTCGTACTCGGGGCGCTGCCTGGACGCGAGAAACGGCAGGTTCACGGGCCGGGCCGGCTGCCCTTGCACGCCTGCGGGCCAGGTCGAGTTCGTCGAGCGTCGTGCCGACGACCTCGACGTCGCGCCCCGCGGTTGCGCCGCCGTGGGCGCCTGCCCGACCGACGGCCCGCTCTTCGGCTCGGTCGGCCTCTCCATCGCCTTCAACGCCCCGTCCGAGGTGAGCGCACTCGCGACCACCTCCGTCGAGGGAGACGATCTGCGCGCCGTGATCCCCGCGTTGCAGCCTCTGACCGCCAGCAGGGTCTGAGCGACGGGGACGGCGACGGCGGTCGACCGGCGAAGCGGTGGGGCGGCACTGCGTCGACCGGGTCGGCCCCCGCCGGTGCGCGTCCCCTAGGCGCCGCTTTCCCGCAGCATGTCCTCGCGTTCGACGATCTTCACGCGTTCGCGGTTCTGTGGTTTGCCGAGGGCTTTCTCGGCGGCGTCCAGTC
>NZ_JBMNDR010000202.1:0-2311 GCF_052543235.1 Streptomyces sp. SAS_272
CCAACCAATCCGGGCGTATCGCGTCGAGCCGGAACAACGCCAGGGCCGTGGACCACTACCAACGTGGTCTTTCATGACGAGTACGCCGGCACCGAGCCGCGGGTGGTTGCGGGTACCCTGCGGCCGGCGCCTGCCACCAGGTGGTCAAGCGGCTGGAGGAGGGAACCGGCAAGCACCTGCGCTCCCTCGACCCGTCCGGCAAGACGAAGGTCCTGTCCACTCTTGCCAAGAGCGTCGATGCGCTGATGGACAAGCTCGCGTTCTTCTTCGGGGAGTTCATCCCGCAGTACGACGAGGCACTGGAGCTGATCGACGTGCTGCGGGACGGCGCCGCCGACGACAGCCCCAAGACCCTCACCCCGGGCGGCGGCACGGACTACGGCCAGGCAGCAGAGCAGCTGCACGCCCTCGCCGAGGACCTGAAGGGTAAGCTCAGGAGCTGGCAGCCCGCACAGGTCCACGCCGCGCTGAGCGTCCTCACGCTGATCGGGGAAAAGTTGGAACCGGTCTACCAGCACCTTGACTGCGCCATCGAGTACGGCCAGGCCCTGGGCCCGGAACTCGCCGAACTCATTGGTGGCAACGCCGATATCAGCGTCGGCGGCATGGAGGTGCTCATGGAAGACACCAAGGACAAGGCTGGCGCCACGCTGAAGCTCGTCGAGCGCGCCTACGCCAAGTTCCTGCCCGGCAGCCCCGTCGGGCAGACCTCGCCCGGCGGAACGCCGACCCGGGCGATGACCGGTGAGGAGCCCACCAGGTTCATGCCGGATGGCAGCAGCCTCCCGCCCACCGTCCGCTTCGAAAAGTGATCTGCAGCCGACCAGGAATGGCTGGCCGACCCGCTTGACCAACCCCAAAGGGGGTTAACCTAACAGAAACGGACAGCGAGTTGAGCAAGGCTAAGAACGACGACTTCGGGACCGGCTGCGGCTGCCTGGTCGCCATTGTCCTCGCCATCGGGGGCCTCGTGAACGCCTGCGACAGCGACGACAGCAGCGAGCCGGAAGTGGCCGAGACCACCGCCAGCGCCGAGCCCACGCCGACGGAGAGCGCGTACGCGTTCAAGAACTACGTCGGCGAGACCCTCGGTGAGGCCACCGACTCGGTGAAGGCGGGCGACATCGACGACATCAAGTGGCTCAAGGCGGTCAAGAAGCTCGGCAGCCCCAAGCGCTCCTGGAAGGTGTGCTTCCAGTACCCGGTAGCCGGCACGCCGATTGAGTCGATATACGACTTCAAGGCTCAGTTCTCCGCCGTCCCGCCCCGCACTTCCTGCCCCAAGAACGACGACATGGCCATGGTCACCGTGCCGAAGGTGAAGGGCAAGACATACGGGCAGGCAGTGAAGCTACTCAAGGATGCCGGGGTCGACACGGAGAACAGTGTCGCCACCACCGCCTACATGGACGAGCACGGCGACGCTGGCAAGTCGTGGAAGGTGTGCAGCCAGGAGCCGTCCTCAAGCGAGGAACTCGAATCCGACACGGACATCACCATGGACGTTGTGCGGCCCGGAGACGCCTGCCCCAGCGGCGACGGCTTGCACTACCGGGACCCGGCCAATGACCCGGACAGCCCCAGCTACGACGGCGACGACAACGGTATCCCCGACAGCAACGAGAACGACGACTGGGGATCGACCGGCAGCAGCTCGGGCGGCTCCACCAGCAGCGGGGGCAGCGGCGGGGGCAGCTACAACCCCGGCGGCTGCCCGCCCGGCGGCTGCGACAACAGCCGACACTGCCCGCCGGGCGGCTGCAAGAGCTGAGCCCGCCTCATGCCCCTTGGGGCCAACGAGGACAGCAGCACTGGCCGACACCACCGACCGGAGGAAGAAGACCGCACCCGGGCCGTCATGGACGCCGTACTCGGCGGCCTGCGGACCGGGTGCGGACTGCCAAGTGCTACTCGCGGCTCAGAACAGTGGGATGCCGAGGCTTGCCGAAACCAACTGGGCAACCCCTGTCCAGCCAAGGGCGGGCAGGTTGGCCCTGGCGCTCTGCAGAACCCTCTCCGCGAGCTGGCGAACTCGCCCGGGCTCAGGCGCGGCCGTGGCGAGCTCCGCCTGCAGAGCCGCCGCGTCGCCGACGACCATGGCTCGGACTTCCTCCGGCAGGTCCGCGGAGTGCGCGGCGGCCAGAACCTCGCGCGCGAACTGCGTGAGCTGCTGGGGGTCGTAGCCGAAGGTGTTGTTCTGAGTGTTGTCCTGGCCCATCTGGGGCGCGCCCCCGTTGACGGTGATGTTCCACTCGTTCACGGCCCTGGCATTGTTCCGGCTTGAGGCGATACGCCCGGTTTGGTTGATTGA
>NZ_JBMNDR010000203.1:0-2273 GCF_052543235.1 Streptomyces sp. SAS_272
CTGCCGGGCCTGTTTCACCTTCGAGCGGTGGAACAGGCCCGGCGGTGTGCGGTCACCCGGTGGGCATCCGCGGTTCAGCGGCTCTCGGCCACGACCGGGTTGCGCAGGACGCCGATGCCCTCGATCTCCACCTCGACCTCGTCCCCGGGGCGGATCGGCCCGACACCGGACGGCGTTCCGGTCATGATCGCGTCTCCGGGCAGCAGCGTCAGATAGCGGCTCAGGTAGGCGACGAGGTCGGGCACGGCGAGCAGCAGATCAGCCGTGCTCGCCGACTGCACGACGGCGCCGTTCACCCGGGTCGTCAGCGACAGGTCGGAGGGGTCCAGGCCGGTGGCGATGACCGGTCCGAGGGGAGCGAACGTGTCCTGCCCCTTCCCGATCAGCAGCGTTCCGAACGCGCTTTCCCTGCGCTGGACGATACGGTCGCTGACGTCATTGCCACATGTGTAGCCGAGGATGTGCTCATGGGCCTCGGAAGCCTTCACATGGCGGGCTTCCTTTCCGATGACGGCAACCAACTCGCCTTCGAAGTGAATGAGTTCACCGTCCGCCGGATAGACGATGGCATCGCCCGGCCCGACGACAGCGGTGCTCGGCTTCATGAAGCACACGGGAACTTCCGGGGCGTCCCGGTCGGTCTCGTCGATGTGCGCGGCGTAGTTGTACGCGAACCCGAAGATCCGCGGCCTTTCGAGCGGCGGGAGAACGACCACGTCACCCACTTCGTCGGTCTGTCCCGTGGGGGACATACCGGTAAAGGGATCGCCCTCGAATCTCACGATCCTTTCGTCGCCCTCTTCGAATTCTCCGTAGTGACGCACACCGCCGACGGCATACCTGACGATCCTCACGGTTACCTCCGCAACTAGGCAGCCACGGGCGGCTGCAAGGCCCTCCAGTCGTGCTAACGTTAGCACGGAGCAGTGATCGACTACGGCTCCCCCGCCCATCCGTCACGGAGCGCGATGCGATTGCTATCGTTGGCACACGGAAGGGCATGGCACCGGACCAGTCGCCTGAGGGAGCCGCTTACGTGATCACGACCAGGGACATCGCCGAACGCCTCGGGGTCTCCGTCTCGACGGTCGGCCGGGCGCTCTCCGACGACCCTCGCATCAGCGAGGAGACCAAGTTCCGGGTCCGCCAGGCCGCTTCCGAGATGGGATACGTCGGCAACCGCGCGGCGCGGATGATGCGCGGGGCGTCCAGCAACGTCGTCGCGCTGGTGATCCCGGACATCCGCAACAGCTTCTACTCGACCATCGCGCACCAGCTGTCGAAGAACATGCAGGCCGAGGGCTTCCAGCTGATGCTCTCGGAGACCGACGACGACCGGATGGCAGAGCTGCGCCACCTGCGGGAACTGTCCGCCAACCGCGTCGCGGGGGTCATCATCGTGCCCACCGCGCGCCCGCACGGCGACTCCGTCAAGCTCCTGCGCACCCTGCCGCACCTGCAACTACTGCGTCGCCACCCCTCCCTCGGCTCCCAGTGGTTCGGCGTGGACGACCACGAGGCCCTGCGGCAGGCCACAGCCCACCTGGTGACGCTGGGCCACACCCGCATCGCCTATATGGGCGGCCCCGAGGAACTGCCCACGGGCGCCGAGCGGCTGCGCGGATTCCGCAGCGCCCTGCGCGAAGGCGGCCTGCCGGACGACGCCGGGCACACGGAGCTGTGGCCCCCCTCGTCCGTGGACCACGGCCGCCGGGCGACGCGCCGGCTGCTGGACGGCCCCGACGCGCCCACGGCACTCGTCCTCGGATCGACCCAGCTCACCCTGGGTGTGCTGGAGGAGTTGGCCGAGCAACGCGTGAAGGTGCCCGGGGAGCTGTCCGTGGTCGGATTCGGGGACGAGCCGGGTTTCTCCTGGTGGGGGCCGGGGCTCACCACGACCGGCCTGCCGATCCAGGAGATGGCGACCGGCTGTGCGCTGTGGCTGATGCGCCGCCTCAAGACCAAGCCGGACAACGACGGGCCGTACACCTCGGTCTCCCTCGGATCGCTGGTCCTGCGCGGCAGCACGGCGTCCCCCGGCGCGACGACGCCCACCTCCGGGCGCGGCTGAGCCACCGTCGGGATCGGTCTCCCGATCCTGCGGTGGCCGCGCTGCCGGCCCTCGGTTCATAGGCCGGCCTCCTGCCCTGAGCCCCGGGTCCATGTACCGGGCCCTCACGCCCCCGGCTCATGGACCGGCCCCCTGACCCGGCCGCTCGGCCCACCGGCAAGCACACACGCACCACACGCGAAGGGGGCCCGGAGCGCATCGC
>NZ_JBMNDR010000204.1:0-2233 GCF_052543235.1 Streptomyces sp. SAS_272
CTCCACGAACGCCGTCCCGGGCAGCAGCACCGTCCCGGCCACGGCGTGGTCGGCCAGCCAGCGGTGCGACGTCAGCGACAGCCGCCCCGACAGCACCACGCTCCGTGTGCCGGCCAGATTCGTCACCGCGCCGAGCAGGGGGTGACCGGCGGCGGCCAGACCCGCGGCGCAGACGTCGGCGGCGCGGCGGGCGGGCTCCAGCCAGTGCCGGCTGCGCTGGAAGGCGTAGGTGGGCAGATCGGCCGGCTCCCCCGCCCAGGACAGGGCGGGCCCGAAGTCGACGTCCAGGCCGCGCTCCCACGCCTGGCCCAGCGACGTCAGGAAACGGTCCATGCCGCCCTGGCCGCGGCGCAGCGTCGGCACCGACACGGCCACAGCCCCGCCCGACCCGCCGGCCCCGCCCGACCCGCCCGACCCGCCGGCTCCGTCTGCGGCGGGCGCTGTGGGCGCTGTGGGCGCGGCGTCCTCGAAGGTCTCCTGCATGCCCTGGGCGAGGACCGGGTGGGCGCCGCACTCGACGAAGGCGGTGTGTCCGTCGGCCAGCAGGGCCCGGGTGGTCTTCTCGAACTCCACGGTCCGGCGCATGTTGCGGTACCAGTACGCGGCGTCCAGGCCGGCGGTGTCGATCGGCCCGCCGGTGACGGTGGAGTAGAAGGGCGTCTGGCTCGTGCGGGGGGTGATCGGCGCGAGCAGGTCCAGGACGCGCTCGCGGATGGGCTCGACGTGACGGGAGTGCGAGGCGAACGTCGTGGCGATGCGACGGCAGCGCGCGCCGTCGGCCTCCAGGGCCCGGGCCAGCTCGTCGAGGGCGCCGGTGGTGCCCGAGACGACGGTCGAGGAGGGCCCGTTGACGACCGCGATCTCCAGGTCGTCGGCGTGCCCGGCGAGGTAGGGGCGCACGGCGCCGGCGGGCAGCGCGACGGACAGCATGCCGCAGGCGCCCTCGATCTCGGTGATCGCCCTGCCGCGCAGCGCCACCACCAGCGCGGCGTCGTCCAGGGACAGGGCGCCGGCGACGGTCGCCGCGGCGATCTCCCCCTGCGAGTGCCCCGCCACCGCGTCCGGCGCCACCCCGAACGAACGCCACAGCTCCGCCAGCGACACCATCACCGCCCACAGCGCCGGCTGGACGACGTCCACCCGCTCCGACAACGCCCCGTCCCCGTCGCCCTCCCCCAGCAGCACCTGCAGCAGATCCCACTCCACATGCGGCGCCAGCGCCCGCGCGCACTCCTGCAGCCGGGCCCGAAACACCGGCGCCTGGGCGTACAGAGGCGCCGCGACGCCGTCCCAGTACGAGCCCTGGCCCGGGAAGACGAACACGGTCTTGCCCGGCACGGCGGCCTGGAGGGGCGAGTCGGGCTCCGCGAGCGCCCTCGCGCCGCGGACCAGGGCGTCGCGGTGGGCGCCGACGAGCACGGCCCGGTGGTCGAAGACGGTGCGGTGACGCACGAGCGCGGAGCCGATGGCGGCCGCGTCCACGCCGGGGTGCTCGGCGGCGAACCCGGCGAGGCGGGCGGCCTGTTCACGCAGCGCGGCGGGGGTCTTGGCGGACAGCGCCCACGGCACCGCACCAGCCGCTGCCGCCGCAGTCGCAGCCTGCCCGGCGGCGGCCGCAGCAGTGTCGGCGGGCGCAGCAGGGTCGGCGGCCGGAGCAGTGTCGGCGACCGCAGCAGCGGCGGCGGCCGCAGCAGCGGCGGCGGGAGCAGGGTCGGCGGCGGGAGCAGGGTCGGCGGGAGCAGTGTCGACGGCGGGAGCAGCGGCGTCGGCTCGGTCGGCGGTCGTCTCCTGCGGGGGCGCCTGTTCCAGGATCAGGTGGGCGTTCGTGCCGGAGATCCCGAAGGAGGAGACGGCCGCCCGGCGCGGGCGCCCGACCTCGGGCCAGGCCCGCTCCTGCGCGAGCAACGACACCGCTCCCGCCGCCCAGTCCACCCGCGCGGTCGGCTCCGCAACGTGCAGCGTGCGCGGCAGCACCCCGTGCCGCAACGCCATCACCATCTTGATCACACCGCCGACCCCCGCGGCCGCCATCGTGTGACCGATGTTCGACTTCAACGACCCCAGCCACAACGGCTCCTCGGGCGTGTGCTCGCGCCCGTAGGTGGCCAGCAGCGCCTGCGCCTCGATCGGGTCCCCGAGCCTGGTGCCCGTGCCGTGCGCCTCCACCGCGTCCACGTCCGCGCCCGACAGACCCGCGTTCGCCAGCGCCTGACGGATCACCCGCTGCTGCGAC
>NZ_JBMNDR010000205.1:0-2222 GCF_052543235.1 Streptomyces sp. SAS_272
TGTGCGTGAGGCGGTGCGGTTCGCCGACGGGATCGGTGTGCTGGCCGCCGAGGGGGTGACGCGGTTCCTGGAGATCGGCCCCGACGGGACTCTCACCGCCCTCGCGCAGAACAGCCTCCCCGTAGACACCGGGGACGCGCTGTTCGTGTCGATGCTGCGCAAGGACGGTTCCGAGCACGTGGCGGCCCTGCGGGCGATGGCGAAGTTCCACGTCGACGGCGCGGACATCGATTGGCCGGCCGTGTTGGGCGGCGGCACAGGCGACGAACCCGTCGACCTGCCGACATATCCGTTCCAGCGGCAGCGCTATTGGCTCACCCCGAGCCAACCGCCGCCCGGCGGCCCGTCGGGTCCGACGCGAGCTTCCGTCGTGGTCGACGCGGAGTTCTGGGCTTCCGTGGCGAGCGAGGACGTGCCGACCCTCGCGGCAGGCCTCGACCTCGCGCCCGACGCGCTCGCTCCGGTCGTCCCCGCCCTCGCGAAGTGGTACCGCCGACGGCAGGAGCAGGCCGCGATCGACGCCTTGCGGTACGAGGTGTCCTGGCGGCCGCTGACCCGCGACGACGAGACCCGGCCGGGGGCGGGAGCGTCCGGCACCGGGAACTGGACGGTCCTGGTCCCGTCCGACGCCGACGGCGACTCTCGGGAGATGATGAACAGCCTCGTCTCCGGACTCCGGAGGGAGGGACTCATCCCGCACGTCGTCGAAGTGGACGCAGCCGACCCCAGAGCCTGCGCCGAGGCCCTCAGCCTTCCCGCAGACGGGACCGACACGTCCGGCGACCCCCGAAGCCCTGACGGCGTCCTCTCGCTCCTCGCCTTCGCCACGTCCGTCGGACCGGCCGTGGGGGCGCTGAACGCGCTGCGCGCGCTGGCCGACTCGCGTATTCCGGGCGTACGGCTCTGGGCCCTCACCCAGGGAGCCGTCGCAGTCGGCGGGACCGAACGCGTTACTCGTGTCCCGCACAACGCCGTATGGGGGCTGGGACGCGTCGCGGCGCTCGAGCACCCGGATGTCTGGGGCGGATCGATAGATCTGCCCGAGCGCGTCGACGACCGGGCGTGCAGCCGTCTCACGCGCGCGCTGACGCGTTTGAAGGGCGGCGAGGACCAGATCGCCGTCCGCTCGCACGGTGTCTTCGGCCGTCGGCTCGAGCAGTCCGCGCCGTTGCCGCAGCCCGCCGTCCCCTGGAAGCCGAACGGAACGGTGCTGATCACGGGGGGCACCGGAGCTCTGGGAGCACACGTGGCCCGCTGGGCCGTGGCGCGCGGCGCCCGCGATCTCGTCCTGGTGAGCCGCAGCGGCGAAACCGCGCCCGGCGCCGCCGAGTTGCGCGCCGAGCTGGAGCAGGCGGGCGCGCGGGTCACCCTGCGCGGCCTGGACGTCTCCGTGCGCGCGGACCTCGCCGCCCTTCTTGCCGAGCACTCCTTCGATGCCGTCTTCCACACGGCCGGGGTGCTGGACGACGCCACGCTGCTGTCGACCGACGCCGAACGCGTCGATCGGATCATGCGTCCCAAGACGTCGGCCGCGCACCTGCTCGACCAGCTGACCCGCGACCGGGATCTCTCCGCGTTCGTCCTCTTCTCCTCGCTGGCGGGAACGCTGGGAAGCCCGGGCCAGGGGGCCTACGCCGCCGCCAACGCGGTCCTTGACGCTCTCGCCGAGCGTCGGCGTGCCGACGGCCTGTCCGCCACATCCATCGCCTGGGGGCCGTGGGCGGGAGACGGGATGGCCGTCGCGTCCGGCGACCGGCGTCGCGGTCAAGGCGCCATGACCGCGCTCGCACCTCAGCTCGCGCTGTCCGCCCTCGGGGCGGTACTGGACGCGGGCATCGCCACGCAGCTCGTCGTGGACGCAGACTGGAAGCGTTTCGTCCCCGCGTTCACCGCCACCCGCCCCAGCGCCCTCCTCTCCCGCCTCGCAGTTCCCGTCGCCGCTTCCGGAACGGGTGGCACCGCGAGATCCGGCGAGGCCGACGGCAGCCTGCGGTCGCGGGCGGCCGGACTGTCGCGTGAGACCGGGCTGCGCCTCGTACTCGAGGAGGTGCGGAAGCTGGCGGCCGCCATGCTCGGGTACGAGGGCGCCGAGCAGGTGGGTGCGGAGCGGGCTTTCCGCGATCTGGGCGTGGACTCGCTCATCGCGGTGGAGCTGCGCAACGTCCTGGCCTCCGTGTCGGGCGTCACCCTCCCCACGACGGCGGTCTTCGACCATCCGACCC
>NZ_JBMNDR010000206.1:0-2003 GCF_052543235.1 Streptomyces sp. SAS_272
GTGATGGGTAGGGGAGCGTCGTGTGCCGGGTGAAGCAGCACCGGAAGGTAGTTGTGGACGGTTCACGAGTGAGAATGCAGGCATGAGTAGCGATTCACACGTGAGAAACGTGTGCGCCGATTGACTAAGGGTTCCTGGGTCAAGCTGATCTGCCCAGGGTAAGTCGGGACCTAAGGCGAGGCCGACAGGCGTAGTCGATGGATAACCGGTTGATATTCCGGTACCCGCTGTGAAGCGTCAAACATCGAACCAGGCGATGCTAAGTCCGTGAAGCCGTTCCGGACCCTTCGGGGAATGGAAAGTGGTGGAGCCGACGGACCAGACTTGTAGTAGGTGAGTGATGGGGTGACGCAGGAAGGTAGTCCATCCCGGGCGGTGGTTGTCCCGGGGTAAGGGTGTAGGACGGTGTGTAGGCAAATCCGCACACCACATAGTCTGAGACCTGATGCCGAGCCGATTGTGGCGAAGTGGATGATCCTATGCTGTCGAGAAAAGCCTCTAGCGAGTTTCATGGCGGCCCGTACCCTAAACCGACTCAGGTGGTCAGGTAGAGAATACCGAGGCGTTCGGGTGAACTATGGTTAAGGAACTCGGCAAAATGCCCCCGTAACTTCGGGAGAAGGGGGGCCACGCTTGGTGAGAGGACTTGCTCCTCGAGCTGGGGGTGGCCGCAGAGACCAGCGAGAAGCGACTGTTTACTAAAAACACAGGTCCGTGCGAAGCCGTAAGGCGATGTATACGGACTGACGCCTGCCCGGTGCTGGAACGTTAAGGGGACCGGTTAGTCACATTTCGGTGTGGCGAAGCTGAGAACTTAAGCGCCAGTAAACGGCGGTGGTAACTATAACCATCCTAAGGTAGCGAAATTCCTTGTCGGGTAAGTTCCGACCTGCACGAATGGCGTAACGACTTCTCGACTGTCTCAACCATAGGCCCGGTGAAATTGCACTACGAGTAAAGATGCTCGTTTCGCGCAGCAGGACGGAAAGACCCCGGGACCTTTACTACAGTTTGATATTGGTGTTCGGTTCGGCTTGTGTAGGATAGCTGGGAGACTGTGAAGCTTGGACGCCAGTTCAGGTGGAGTCGTCGTTGAAATACCAGTCTGGTCGTGCTGGATGTCTAACCTGGGTCCGTGATCCGGATCAGGGACAGTGTCTGATGGGTAGTTTAACTGGGGCGGTTGCCTCCTAAAGAGTAACGGAGGCGCCCAAAGGTTCCCTCAGCCTGGTTGGCAATCAGGTGTTGAGTGTAAGTGCACAAGGGAGCTTGACTGTGAGACCGACGGGTCGAGCAGGGACGAAAGTCGGGACTAGTGATCCGGCGGTGGCTTGTGGAAGCGCCGTCGCTCAACGGATAAAAGGTACCCCGGGGATAACAGGCTGATCTTCCCCAAGAGTCCATATCGACGGGATGGTTTGGCACCTCGATGTCGGCTCGTCGCATCCTGGGGCTGGAGTCGGTCCCAAGGGTTGGGCTGTTCGCCCATTAAAGCGGTACGCGAGCTGGGTTTAGAACGTCGTGAGACAGTTCGGTCCCTATCCGCTGCGCGCGCAGGAATATTGAGAAGGGCTGTCCCTAGTACGAGAGGACCGGGACGGACGAACCTCTGGTGTGCCAGTTGTTCTGCCAAGGGCATGGCTGGTTGGCTACGTTCGGGAGGGATAACCGCTGAAAGCATCTAAGCGGGAAGCCTGCTTCGAGATGAGTATTCCCACCCACTTGATGGGGTAAGGCTCCCAGTAGACGACTGGGTTGATAGGCCGGATGTGGAAGCCCAGTAATGGGTGAAGCTGACTGGTACTAATAGGCCGAGGGCTTGTCCTCAGTTGCTCGCGTCCACTGTGTTGGTTCTGAAACCACGAACAGCCCCATGCCATGGTCACGGTGTGGTGCGGCTGAAACAGTTTCATAGTGTTTCGGTGGTCATAGCGTGAGGGAAACGCCCGGTTACATTCCGAACCCGGAAGCTAAGCCTCACAGCGCCGATGGTACTGCAGGGG
>NZ_JBMNDR010000207.1:0-1933 GCF_052543235.1 Streptomyces sp. SAS_272
TTTCGCCGCGTCTGCTGCAGGTCCGTGGTCACACGCTTGAGGTATTCGCGGAGCTTGTCTTCCGTCGTCGGCATGCAGAGCCATCCCCCTCGGACTACCCAGGCCAGGTGCGGCGGGCGGCGGCCCGACCTCCATGCGCCCACCCGTTCGGTCCGCAACACTTCATGCCGGGGCTTGGCCTGCTCTTAATGCGACCTAAAGCCGTACTCCTTTTAGCAGGATTTAAGGCGCGGCTCTTACGCTCCCGGCGCGTATTCCGCCGCACCGTGCGAATGCATAACCTCGAGCGAGAGGTCGACGACATGCCCGATGCCGATACCTCCGAAACGCCTTCTTTTCCTTTTCCTCGCACCTGCCCTTTCAGCCCTCCGGCCGAATACGCGCGACTGCGGCCCGCCGAGCCGATGTCCGAAGTGGTGCTGCAGAACGGCAGGACGGCCTGGCTGGCGACGCGTCACGAGGACGTGCGGGCCCTGCTGAGCCACCCGGCGACGTCCTCGAACCGTGCGCACCCGTCCTTTCCCGCGACGGTCGCCGACATCGGCGTCTTCGCGCAGAAGGGCTTTCTGCTCTCGATGGACGCACCGGACCACGCGCTGCACCGCCGCATGGTCACCAGCGAGTTCACGGCGAACCGGATCCGCAGGCTCCGCCCCCGCATCCAGGAGATCGTCGACGAGTGCGTGACCGGCATCCTGGAGCGCGGCGCCGGCCGGCCCGTCGACCTGGTCCAGGAGCTGTCGCTCCCGGTGCCCTCGCTCGCCATCTGCGAACTGCTGGGCGTGCCCTACGACACCCGGGGCGTCTTCCAGAAGCACACCGAGGTCCTGCTCGACCGGGCCAGCACCCCGGCCGACCGGCAGCACGCGTTCGGCGCCCTGCGGGAGTTCCTCGGCGAGCTCGTCGTCAGCAAGGAGACCGAACCGGACGACGCGCTGGTCAGCCGGCTCGTCGTGAAGTACCGGGAGGCGGGCGTCTACGACCGCGAGCTGATCACGGGGTTCGCGGTGCTGCTGCTCGTCGCCGGTCACGAGACCACCGCGAACATGATCTCGCTGGGCGTGGCGGCGCTGTTGCGCGAGCCGGCGAAGCTCGCCCGGATCACCGAGGACCCGTCGCTGACCCCGGGCGCCGTCGAGGAGATCCTGCGCTACTTCAGCATCGTCGACTACCCGACCGCCCGGGTGGCCCTGGAGGACATCGAGGTCGGCGGTGTCACCGTCCGCGCCGGCGAGGGCTTCATCGCCTCCGCCGCCGCCGCCAACCACGACGGGCAGGTCTTCCCCGATCCCGGCGAGCTGGACATAGGGCGCAACACATCGGGTCATGTCGCCTTCGGTTTCGGCGTCCACGCGTGCCTCGGCCAGAATCTGGCGCGCGCGGAACTCGAGATCGTCTACGACACGCTTTTCCGGCGCATACCGAAACTGCGCCTGGTGTCGCCTCCTGAAGAAATTCCCTTCAAGGATGCGACGGTATTCGGAATTCATCGTCTGGAGGTGACGTGGTGAGCCGTCTGCTGATCACGGTCAACGAAGAAGAGTGC
This sequence comes from Streptomyces sp. SAS_272, assembly GCF_052543235.1. Taxonomy (NCBI): domain Bacteria; kingdom Bacillati; phylum Actinomycetota; class Actinomycetes; order Kitasatosporales; family Streptomycetaceae; genus Streptomyces; species Streptomyces sp. SAS_272. Next base: position 1,547 of record NZ_JBMNDR010000207.1, read on the forward strand.
TGTTCCTCGGGCATCTGCGCCATGACCGCGCCGGATGTCTTCGACCAGCGCGACGAGGACGGCGTCGTCGTCCTCCTCGACGCGGAACCGGAGCCCGGCCTGCACGCCGAGGCCCGTAAGGCGGCCCGCAGCTGCCCCTCGCTCGCCATCGAGGTGCAGGAGGCCTGACGGCCCCCCGACCGGCGCCGGTACCCCGCACCTCTCGTCCGGCATCCCGCATCCCGCATCCCGCATCCGTGACCCGCGTCCACGCGTCCCGCACCGCCGCCCCGCCCCGATCGTCACCCAGGCCGCCTCGAAAGGGTCTCTCCCCGTGGGAAACACCGAAGACAAGTTCCGCGAATACCTCAAGCGCGCGACGGCCGACCTGCGTCAGGCACGTCGCCG
>NZ_JBMNDR010000209.1:0-1774 GCF_052543235.1 Streptomyces sp. SAS_272
TGAGATCGCCTCGCGCCATGACTGACGGCCTATCAAGAACAGACCTCGGCGCGCAGGCGATCTCCCGAACTCGTGATCCGAACGCCAGACAGGACCTAAGAGCTGTCCCGTAAATGATCTCCGAGCCACTGCGGGAGTGGGCGGCCGTGCGGCCCACTTGCCTATCCGGCGAGGGCGAGGGTGTGCATCCGGGCGATGCCGAGCATGGCGTGATGGACGCCGTCGCCCTTGAGGCGGCAGTCGCGGAGGATCTTCCAGGTCTTCATGCGGGCGAAGACGTGCTCGACGCGGGCCCGGACCTGCTTGTGGGACCTGTTGTGGTCCTCTTTCCAGGCCGGGAGTTCGCTCTGGCCGCGCTCGCGGCGGTGCGGGATGACGAGTCCGGTGCCCGGGTAGCCGCCGTCGGCGATCGTGAGGGCCTTGCCGACGGCGGCCTTGACGCCGGATTCCTCCCATGCCTTGCAGTCGTTGCGATTCCCGGCGAGCGGCCGGCCGGCCACGACGACCAGTCGGGTGTCGGCGTCGATGACGACCTGGTGGTTGGTGGAGTACCGGTAGTTCTTCGACCGCTCCGCGATGGTGTGATCGCGGGTGGGGACCAGGGTGCCGTCCACGATGAGCACAGTGTCCTTCGCGAACCGTTTGCGGGGCTGGAGGGCGAGCATCGGCCCGAGATGGTCGATGATCCGGTCCGCCGCCGACTTGGACACCCCGAACAGCAGAGCGAGCTGGCGCATCGTGAGGTTCGTGCGCCAGTACGCCGCGACCAGCAGTGCCCGGTCCTCCAGTGGAAGGCTCCAGGGCAGGCCCTTGCGGATCGCGTCCGCGCCCTCGCGCCGCAGAACCGTCACCAGCTTCCCGAAGGCGCGAGGGCTCAGCCCTGAAAACGGGGCTATCCAGGACGGCTCCGACGCCGTGATCACACCAGCCACACCAAGATCATTTCATAGAGGGAATGGCGACCGACCTGCATCTCAGCTGCCGCTTAGCGGAGACGCCCAGGTGGGGTCGTGTCGGGATCTCCTCGTGAGGTGGGCCAGCAGGTGCTCCGCCGCGATGGAGGCGGTGTCTTGGGGCGCGCCGACCACGGCCAAAGCGGCCATAAGCCTTGCCGATGCCGTTTCCGGTATGTCCGGGTCGGTGAGGAGGGGAAGCAACAGCAGGAAGCGGATGGCAGTGTCCTGGACGCCATCGGCCGCAAAGGACGGGCTGTAAGCAATCCGGATGAGTTCACGCCATGTCAGCCCAGTGCCCGAGAAGTCGCCGTCCCAACTGGCGATCTGCTCGGCGCAGCTTCTGCCGGGATGGGTGAGGAGGTAGTCGGTGCCGTAGTCGCCATCCAGGTTGCGGTAGATCACCACAGCTCCGGGACCGTCTTCTGCCGGCACCCTGAACACCGGCCAGCGTTCGGGATCGAAGAGGACCTCGGACAGGGCATCGACATCAGCGCCGTCCTCACCGAACCACTCTGGAACCGGCCGCTCAGCACACCCCCCGTCGCTACACATCGACAGAAGGTAGTTCGACCAGAAGCCCGGGCGGGCCAGCAGTGACTCGCCCGCCACCAACGGGCTGACGTCGTATCCCTTGATCAGCACCCGTCGATTCTGGCACCAGCCACCGACACGGTCCGATCGGGATCGGCAAGGGGGACCCGCCAGTTACGGGACAGCCCTTACTGACCTTGAATGCGTGATGTCGTCATGCTGGTTGGCACCGGAGGCCGGTGCCGGTGAGGCAGCCGTCGATGACGTCGGGGCGGTACTGAAGCTGG
>NZ_JBMNDR010000210.1:0-1602 GCF_052543235.1 Streptomyces sp. SAS_272
AGAACACCACGAACGCCGACAGATCCCACCCACGCGTCAACTCATCCAAATGCACCGCACCCCACGCCTTCGCCCCCACCACCCGCCGCACATGAGCGGGCGTCATCGCGTCGATCTCCTCCATGTCCAGGACACCGGCCACATGAGCGATGCCGTCTACCCGGTGGGCTTCGAGAAGGGCAGCGACCTGGGAGCGGTCGGCGACGTCGCACGCGACGACGTCGACGCGTTTCGCTCCGGCCGCCCGCAGCCGAAGGTCGGTGTCTGCCAGGCCGGGAGCGTCCGGACCGCTCCGGCTGGTCAGTACGAGTTCCTCCGTCCCGCGTGCGACGAACCATTCGGCGACGCGCACCCCGAGCACACCGGTCCCCCCGGTGACGAGCAGTCGCCGCGGAGCCGAACGGTGGTGGCTCTGCGAAGAGACCGGGTCCGTTCCGTTCAGCGGTGCCGGACGCAGCCGACGGCCGAAGACCTGCCCCCCGCTCAACGCCACTTGATCTTCGCTGCGATGCGCCAGCACCGAGGCGAGAGCGGCGAGTTCCCCGTCGTTCGGCGTCGTCGTCAGATCGACGAGTCCGCCCCAGCGGTCCGGGTGCTCCAGAGCGGCCACACGGCCCAGCCCCCATATCGCGGCCTGCGCCGGATCGTCGGGGCCGCTGCCGGGACCGAACCCTGCCCGGGTGACGACCCACAGGGGCGCTGCGACGCCTGCGTCACCGAGGGCCTGAACGAGAGTCATGGTGTGCACCACGTCAGCGTCCGGACCGGAGACGACACCGTCGTCGCCGAGACCCGGAAGGGAGAGGCAGGAGAGCACCCCGGCCGGCGTGGTCCCGTCGACGGCCGACTGCAGAAGATCCGTGAGTGATTTCCTGTCCCGCGCATCGCAGGTGAGCCGCTCCAGACCGGGGATGAACCGATCAAGCCCCTCGAGGGGAAGGGCGTCAGGTCCCTGTAGCAGCAGCCAGCGCCCGTCCAAGGGCGTCGAGGCCGGCAGCGGCACCGGTTCCCATTCGACGCTGTATCGCCAGCCGTCCACCTCGGCGCGCGTCATCTGCTCTCGACGCAGTTCCGTGAGAGCGGGCAGCACGGCCTCCAGCGCCTCCTCGGGCACCCCGAGGGTCGCCGCCAGATCGTGCTTCCCCTCCTCCACGATCGACCAGAAGGACGCGTCGGCGTCGGAGACCGAGGGATTCGCCGACGCCACCGTGCCTGCGGTGACCGTGGGCCAGAAATCGGTGTGCCGGAAGGCATAGGTGGGCAGGTCGACGGGTCCGTCGCCTGTGCCGCCGCCCAACACGGCCGGCCAGTCGATGTCCGCGCCGTCGACGTGGAACTTCGCCATCGCCCGCAGGGCCGCCACGTGCTCGGAACCGTCCTTGCGCAGCATCGACACGAACAGCGCGTCGCCGGTGTCTACGGGGAGGCTGTTCTGCGCGAGGGCGGTGAGAGTCCCGTCGGGGCCGATCTCCAGGAACCGCGTCACACCCTCGGCGGCCAGCGCACCGATCCCGTCGGCGAACCGCACCGCCTCACGCACATGCCGCACCCAGTACTCCGCCGACGCCAACTCGCCCTCCACAGCGAGCCGCCCCGACACAT
>NZ_JBMNDR010000211.1:0-1597 GCF_052543235.1 Streptomyces sp. SAS_272
GCACGGACTCGCAATCAGTCCTCAGAAGCGGACCGCGCGTGGGATCGGGTTCTCGAACCGATCGATGCATTGCTGACGCGGCGGCAGGTAAGGCACCTTAGCGAAGTCCACAAGGCTCAAGCCGAGCAACGCAACCCAGGTTCCTGACGACGCCACTAGCGAGCACTCAGAGGTTAAAAAAACAAGCTTAGATCGTCCGTGAGATCGTCGTGCTCGTGATCGAGTCCTGGGTGATCAATGACGACAGCCCTGTCCCTGTGTCGTCCGAGGTGGTGCCGGAGGCTCTTCGGTCGAGGATCGGCAGCGGGCAGCTGGAGACGTGGCTGACTAGTTCGTCCGGACGGGCGCTGGCCTTCGTGACGAATACCGAGCGCGCGATGGTGATGCTTCTCGAAGACGAGGGCGATCCAGGCGAGCATGCCGTGGACCCCGGGGCTCAGGGGTCGAGCGACGGGTTCGTCCTCTCGAACGGGCAGGGCGACGAGTATCTGGACGAGGACACCGTCCCCATCCATGAGGCGTTCAGGCTCGTGCAGCAGATCGTTGCCACGGGATCCTGGCCGACGGACGCGCACTGGGTGGTCTATCGCTGAGCGGGCTATCGCCGGACCCAGATGAGGATGGCGGCGAGATGGAGTGCGGCCTGGTAGGCGATGGCCAGCTTGTCGGTTCGCATGGCCAGGCCGCGCCACTGCTTGAGCCGGTTGATGCACCGTTCGACCGCGTTGCGCTGCTTGTACGCCTCAGAGTCGAAAGCCGGTGGGCGACCGCCGGCGTGACCTCGCCGCAGACGGTGGCCGATCTGGTCGGAGGGCTGGGGGATGACAGCGCGGATTCCGCGTGGGCGGAGGTGACTTCGGATCGCGCGGGATGAGTACGCGCGGTCCGCTAGGACGGCATCGGGCCGGGTCCTCGGTCTTCCCGGTCCGCTTCGCGGAACACGGATGCCGGCCATGACGCTCTCGAAGGCCGGGGCGTCACCCGCCTGGCCTGCGGTGACGCGGAGGGCCAGGGGTCGTGCATGGCCGTCGCTGGCGGTGGACCTTCGTGCTCAGGCCGCCTCGGGAGCGCCCGAGCGCGTGGTCGTCGGGTTCGGTCCGGCCTGGAGCCCCTTTTTCCTGGCTCCGGCGGCGTGCTGGTGAGCCCGGCAGACGGTGGAGGCCACCGACACGATCCAGCCGATGTCGTCAGCACCCTCGGCCGCTGCCAGGACCGCGGCAAAGATGCGTTCCCAGGTGCCGTCCACGGCCCACCTGATCAGCCGTTTGTGAGCGGTCTGGAACGAGCCGAGCTCGTCGGGCAGGTCTCGCCAGGGCGAGCAGGTTCGGTACTTCCATGCGATGGCCTCCAAGGTTCGGCGGTGATCGGCCCACCGCCGACCGCGGACCGGATCGGCCGGCATCAGCGGCTCGATCCGGTCCCACATCGCATCACTGATCACTAACCGGACGGACACATCCGATCAACTGACCAACCGATCAAAGAGACACGCTCTAGTTGTATTGATCACGAGCGTTGTTGACGCGGGTCGGACTTGATCGTGGCGAAGGCCCCCGTGTGTGGTGGAGGTGTCGAATCTTCACCGCACGGAGGCCTT
>NZ_JBMNDR010000212.1:0-1595 GCF_052543235.1 Streptomyces sp. SAS_272
CTGCAACGATGGGACTTGTCTAGGGTCCTGTTGGCTGCACGGGAAGAAGCACTCTCCAGGTGAAGAAGCGTATCGGGTCCTACCCGCGTGTCCGTACCGAGGGCGGCGGCCGGGCGGTGGTTTCGCAGGCCGGGAGCGTGCTGCTGGTCGAGACCGTCCGCAGGGCTGGCCTGGACAGCGCGATATCGGCGGCGCTGACGCCGTGGCGGAAGGCCCGGGCAGTGCACGATCCGGGCAAGACTCTGCTGGATGTGGCCCTGGCGGTCGCGCTGGGCGGGGACTGCCTCGCGGATGTCGCCGTGCTGCGGGCCGAGCCGGCCGTGTTCGGGCCGGTCGCCTCCGACCCGACGGTCTCCCGCCTCATCGACACCCTTGCCGCCTCCGGGGAGAAGGCCCTGCGGGCCATCCGTGCCGCGCGGGCCGAAGCGCGTGAGCGGATCTGGCAGTTGACGCAGGGGAAAGCGCCCGATGCCGGCGGGACGGTGACCGTCGATCTCGACGGGGTGCTGGTGATCGCGCACTCCGACAAGGAGGACGCCGCACCCACCTGGAAGCGAACCTACGGCCACCACCCGCTGATGGGGTTCGTCGACCACGGACCGGGCGGCACCGGCGAACCGGTCGCGGCCCTGCTCAGGCCGGGAAACGCGGGCTCGAACACGGCATCCGACCACATCGCCGCCGCACAGATGGCCTTGGCCCAGCTTCCGAAGAAGTACCGGCGCGGGCGCCGGACCCTGATCCGCACGGACTCCGCGGGCGGTACCCACGACTTCGTGGCCTGGCTCGCCCGGCGGGGGCGGTGGCTGTCCTACTCGGTCGGCATGACCATCACCGACACCATCCACCAGCACGTCCTGAAGGTTCCCGCCCCTGCCTGGACGGCGGCCGTCGACGCGGACGGTGAGATCCGTGACGGCGCATGGGTCGCCGAACTCACCGGCGATGTCCTGGACGGCTGGCCGAAGGGGATGCGGCTGATCGTCCGCAAGGAACGGCCGCACCCCGGAGCCCAGTTGAGACTCACGGACGCGGACGGCATGCGGCTGACGTGTTTCGCCACCAACACCACCGGCCGGCCGATCGCCGCACTTGAGCTCCGCCACCGGCTGCGGGCGAGGGCCGAGGACCGGATCCGGGCTGCCCGGGCCACCGGTCTGCGCAACCTGCCCTTGAAGCGCACGGCCCAGAACCGGATCTGGCTGGAGATCGTGCAGATCGCTCTCGACCTGCTGGCCTGGATGCCGATGCTCGCCCTGACCGGCAAGGCCCGGCTCTGGGAGCCCCGCCGCCTGCGGCTCCGACTGTTCAGCGCGGCCGGACAGCTCGTGACCACCGGCCGTCGGCGGATCCTTCGCCTCGCCCGGCACTGGCCCTGGACCAGTCACATCACCGCCGCCCTCGAACGGCTCGCACTCCTGCCGAACCCCGGCTGACCAGCAGACTCCCCGTGCCTACGAGAGCAGCGACATCCGGAGCAGTGGAACCCGGCGCCACCCCGAAGCGACACTCGGGCCCTCAGCCTGCGCAGCCTCAACTCACAGCACGAAGACCGTCCACCGACTCCGTCGGCAGACCGTCACGAAACTTCGAGG
>NZ_JBMNDR010000213.1:0-1472 GCF_052543235.1 Streptomyces sp. SAS_272
AGGTGCCGGGCTATCTGCAGGGCGGCCATGCCCACGCCGCCGGCCGCCGAATGCACCAGCAGCCGCTCCCCGCGCCCCAGCCCCGCCAGATCCACCAGAGCGTAGTACGCCGTGAGGAAGACGATCGGCGTCGCGGCGGCCTCGGTGAAGGACCATCCCTCGGGGATGAGGACCAGGGTGCGGTGGTCGGTGGCGGCGAGCGGCCCGGTGCCCTCGGAGAACAGACCCATGACGCGGTCGCCGACGGCGACGGAGGTCACCCCGGGCCCCACCTCGACGACCACGCCCGCGCCCTCGCTGCCCATCGGGGCCTCGCCCGGGTAGCTGCCGAGCGCGATCAGCACGTCACGGAAGTTCATGCCCACCGCCCGCACGGCGACCCGCACCCGGCCCGCGGCGAGCGGCTCGACGGCCTGCGGTGCGGGCGTCAGCGCGACGTTTTCCAGCGTGCCCTTGCCGGTGCTGCCCAGCCGCCAGGCCGGCACTGCGTGCGGTGACGCGTGCGGCGGCGCGAGGAGGTCGTCGACGGTGTCCTTGACCAGCCGGTTCGCGTACACGGCGCCCTGTCGGACGGCCATCTGCGGCTCGCCCGAGTCCAGGGCGGTGCGCAGGACGCCGCGGGCGTCGTCCAGGTACGAGGAGAGGTCCGCGTCGCGGTCGAGGTCGAGGTCGAGCAGGACGAAGCAGCCCGGGTACTCGCTCTGCGCGGCGCGCACCAGGCCCCAGACGGCGGCGGCCGGCAGGTCGCGCACGCTCTCTCCGAAACCGGCCGCCACGGCGTCGCGCGTGACGACGACCAGCCGCGATCCGGCGAAACGGTCGTCGGCCGACCATTGCTGAACGACGCGCAGCACCTGCGCGGTCGTCAGGTGCGCGGCCCGGGCCGGGTCGAAGGTCGACGGGTCGGGGGTCGCCGGGTCGGGGGGCGTCGGACACGGCAGGAAGACGGCGTCGGGGACGCCGCCGTCGCTGTCCACGAGGGCCTCCAGGCCGCCCGTGCCGTCGAGGACGGCCCATCGCCGGGCGGTGTCCGCCGCCGCGCCGCGCCCCGCGGTCGCCTGTCCCCCGGCGTCGGCGTCGGCGTCGGCTCCGACGGCGATCCAGTCGAGCCGGTGCAGCACGCTCGGCTCGCCACCGGACACCGCCGCCTGCAGCTGCTGCGCCGACACCGGCCTGAGCGTCAACTCCTCCACGGTGAGGACGGGTTGGCCGGTGGGGTCGGTGGCGGTGATGCGGAGGGTGTCGGGGGCGGTCCGGGCGAGGTGGGCGTGGAGGGTGGTGGGGTGGGTGGCGTGGAGGGTGACGTCGTTCCAGGCGAAGGGGATGCGGATCCCGGCGCCGGCGTCGGCGTCGGCGTCGGTGTCGGTGTCGGTGTCGGTGTCGGCGTCGGCGTCGGGGGTGGTGGCGGTTTCGGGGGTGGTGGCGAGGAGGGCGTGGAGGGCTGCGTCGAGGAGGGCGGGGTGCAGGGGGTG
>NZ_JBMNDR010000214.1:0-1403 GCF_052543235.1 Streptomyces sp. SAS_272
CCCGGAGAGCTACGCGGCCGGACTGCACCTGTGCGGTGCCATGCTCTGGCTCCGCAGCATCACACCGCACAGATGATCCGAACTTCAGACAGGACCTAGTTGGCGCGGGTCTGGATTGAGGACCGCATCGGGCACGCGGCGTACGTACGGGCCGTGGCGGATGCCAAAAGGGCGGGGCGTACGCCGCCGGGGCGCTACCGCGTGCGCTGGTACGACCCCGACGGCAAGCCGAAGATGAAGACCTTCACCCGCAAGGTCGACGCCGAGGCCGAGCGGACGAGGATGGAGTCCCGTCTCAACGACGGCTCCTACCGCGATCCGGCCGCCGCGCGCGTGAAGTTCGCAGAGGTGGCGGAGTCCTGGCTGGCCGTGCAGATCCACCTCAAGCGCTCAACCCGGGCTCGCTACCGCGGCGTTCTCGACGTCCACGTGATCCCCAAGTGGGGCACCACCCCGCTGGACCGCATCCACTTCGAGGACATCGCCGAGTGGCTCGCGGACCTGCTGTCCGGCGAGGCGGCCGGCGGCAGGAAGCTCAGCCCCCGTTCGGTCCGCAAGGCGTACGTCGTCCTCAGCCGCGTTCTCGGCTACGCGGTCCAGGCTCGTCGTCTGGTGGTCAACCCTGCAGTCGGCGTGCCCCTGCCGAAGGCGATGCCAGCCGACCACGTGTACCTCGACGACATGCAGGTCGACGCGCTGGCCAACGCATCAGGCGCCTACCGGGTGTTCATCCTGCTGCTGGCCTACACCGGCCTGCGCTGGGGTGAGGCTTCCGCGCTGAAGGTAGGGCGCGTCGACCTTGATGCCTGCCGGGCGCACATCGTCGAGGCGTACGCAGAGGACAACGGCAAGCTCTACCTCGACACCCCCAAGAACCACGAGCGCCGATCGGTACCGATCCCGCGGTTCCTGGCAGAGGAGTTGAAGCCCCACGTCCAGGGGCGGGGAGACGAGCAGTTGCTCTTCACAGCCCCGCAGGGCGGACCGCTGCGGGCTCGCAACTTCCGTCAGCGGTTCTTCGCGCCGGCGGTGGTGAAGGCCGGACTGGGACACCTCAAGGTCACCCCGCACAAGCTGAGGCACACGGCAGCCTCGCTCGCCATCGCCAGCGGCGCGGACGTCAACGTCGTACAGACGATGCTGGGCCACAAGTCCGCAACCCTGACGTTGGACACGTACGGCCACCTCTTCCCGGACCGCCTCGACGAGGTGTCCAAGAAGATGCACAAGCGCCGTGCCAAGCAGCTGGCCAAGGCGAAGGCCAAGCTGGAAAAGGCGGAACGGAAGGCCCGCGAGGCCGCCGATGCGGTTGTTGCCTTGGAGGAAGAGGCCGCGTGATGTGTGTCTAATCCGTGCCGGGAAGCCGTGATCGAAGGGGCCGCCCCACCGCGCTGATACGGTGG
>NZ_JBMNDR010000215.1:0-1385 GCF_052543235.1 Streptomyces sp. SAS_272
CACGCCGTGTCCACCGTCACCGCCGGACCCTCCAGACCCAACGTGTACGCGATACGCCCCGACGCCACACTCGCCGTCGTCCCCGTCAGCAGATAGCCCTCCGAGCCGCCCGCGGGCTCGTACAGACGCGGCCCGTACTCCTGCGTCATCGCCCCGACGAACACCCCCGTGCGGCTGCCGCGCAGCGAGCCGGGCACGATCCGGGCCCGCTCCAGGGCCTCCCACGCCGTCTCCAGCAAAAGCCGCTGCTGGGGGTCCATCGCCGCGGCCTCACGGGGCGAGACCCCGAAGAAGGCGGCGTCGAACATGTCGGCGTCGTAGACGAATCCGCCGTGCCGCGTGTACGTCTTGCCGGAGCGGCCGCGCTCGGGGTCGTAGAGGCCGTCCAGGTCCCAGCCCCGGCCGTCGGGGAACACGCCGATCGCGTCGACGCCGGCGGACACCACATCCCACAGGCTCTCCGGCGAGGTCACGCCGCCCGGGTAGCGGCAGGCCATGCCCACCACGGCCAGCGGCTCGTCCGGGGCGTCCTGCAGCCCGGACAGGACATCGTCGACGGCGTGCGGATCGGGCGCCCCGACGAGATCGCGGACGATGTGCCGGGCCAGGACCTCGGGGGTGGGGTAGTCGTAGACCAGCGAGGGAGGCAGGGGCAGGCCCAGGTCGCCCGCCAGCCGGCTGCGCAGCTCCACCGACGTCAGCGAGTTGTAGCCCAGGTCGCGGAACGACTGGGCCGGGTCGACCGCTTCGGCCGACTCGTACTCCAGGATCTGCGCCGTGTGCCGCCGCACCAGATCGGTGATCAGCTTCTGCCGGAGCCGGTCGCCCTGACTGCTGCTCAGGCCCCGCATCCTCGCCGCCCACTCCCCCAGCACCGTGTCCGGCTCGTCGCCGTCGTGAGGGGCGTCGGAAAGGGCATCGGAGGCAGCCGCCCCCGCCGCCCCAGCAGCGGCGGCGGCGGGGGCGGTGTCGATCCAGTACCGCTTGTGCTGGAAGGCGTAGGTGGGCAGCTTGACCCTGCTGCCCCCGTGCAGGAGAGGAGTGAGGTCGGCGGCAACGCCGTGGGCGTGCAGGGCGGCCAGCGCCCGCACGGCGGTGCGGACCTCGTCCCTGTCCTTGTGCAGGACGGCGACCGCGGTGACGCTGCCCGAGCCCCTCCCGCTGCCCCCGCTGGTGCCGGTGCCGGTGCCGGTGCTGGTGCTGGTGTTGGTGCTGGTGCCGGCGTTGGTGCCGGAGTTGGCGTCGGTGCTGGTGCTGGTGCTGGTGTTGGTGCTCTCGGCACCGGTGGTGTGGGTGTGGGTGTCGAGGGTGTTCTTGACGAGGGCGGTCAGGACGGGGTCGGGGCCGAGTTCGAGGTAGGCCGTGATCCCCCGCGCGTGCAGGGC
>NZ_JBMNDR010000216.1:0-1316 GCF_052543235.1 Streptomyces sp. SAS_272
CACGCCGTGTCCACCGTCACCGCCGGACCCTCCAGACCCAACGTGTACGCGATACGCCCCGACGCCACACTCGCCGTCGTCCCCGTCAGCAGATAGCCCCCGGCGTCCTTCGCGGGCTCGTACAGACGCGGCCCGTACTCCTGCGTCATCGCCCCGACGAACACCCCCGTGCGGCTGCCCTTGAGGGTGTGCGGGAGGATGCCGGCCGTTTCGAGGGACTCCCACGCGGTTTCCAGCAGCAGGCGCTGCTGGGGTTCCATGGCCTGGGCCTCGCGGGGGCTGATGCCGAAGAAGGCGGCGTCGAACATGTCGGCGTCGTAGAGGAAGCCCCCGTGCCGGGTGTAGGTCTTGTCGGCGCTGCCGCGCTCGGGGTCGTAGAGGTCGTCCAGGTCCCAGCCCCGGCCGTCGGGCAGCGGGCCGATGGCGTCGGTGCCCGTGCTGATCAGACGCCACAGGTCGTCCGGCGATGCCACTCCGCCGGGGTAGCGGCAGGCCATGCCGACGACGGCCAGCGGCTCGTCCGACACGGCGAGCTTCTCGACGGGTTCGGGGGCGTCGGCGACACCGAGCAGGGTCGTCACGATGTGCCGGGCCAGGATCTCGGGGGTCGGGTAGTCGTAGACGAGGGACGGGGGCAGCGCGACGCCGAGGTCGGCGGACAGGCTGGAGCGCAGGTCGACGGAGGTCAGGGAGTTGTAGCCGAGTTCCTTGAACGGCAGCGCCGGGTCGACCTCGTTCTCGGTGCCGTACTCCAGGATCTCGGCGGTGTGCCTGCTGATCAGTTCGGCGATCAGCGCGATGCGCTGCGAGTCGCTCAGACCGTGCAGCCGCTCGGCCCAGTCGTGACCGTCCGCCTCCGTGTCGTTCTCGGTTTCGGAGTCGAAGCCGGCGTCGGGGGCGGCGTCGGCCGATGCCGGCGCCGGAGCCGGAGCGGGAGCCGTGAGGCCGGGGGTGTCGATCCAGTACCGCTTGTGCTGGAAGGCGTAGGTGGGCAGGGTGATGCGCCGGCCGGCGCCCAGAAGGGGGGTCCAGTCGGCTGGGGTGGCGGTGGTGGAGACGGCGGCCAGGGCGCGCAGGGCGGTGCGGACCTCGTCCTTGTCCTTGTGCAGGACGGCGACCGCGGTGACGCTGCCCGAGCCCCTCCCGCTGCCCCCGCTGGTGCCGGTGCTGGTGCTGGTGCCGGTGTTGGCGTCGGCGCTCTCGGCACCGGTGGTGTGGGTGTCGGTGTGGGTGTGGGTGTCGAGGGTGTTCTTGACGAGGGCGGTCAGGACGGGGTCGGGGCCGAGTTCGAGGTAGGCCGTGATCCCCCGCGCGTG
>NZ_JBMNDR010000217.1:0-1274 GCF_052543235.1 Streptomyces sp. SAS_272
GGTATGAGTACGGGCCGGTGTTCCAGGGTGTGGGCGCGGTGTGGCGTCGGGGCGAGGAGGTGTTCGCCGAGGTCGCTCTGGGCGAGGGGGAGCGGGAGTGGGCTGCGGGGTTCGGGGTGCATCCGGCGTTGCTGGACGCGTCGTTGCATGCCGGGCTGCTGCCGGGAGCAGAGGCGCAGGGCGCGGGTGCGGGTGTGCCGCGGCTGCCGTTCGTGTGGTCGGGTGTGCGTCTGCACGCGACGGGTGCGGCGGCGGTGCGGGTGCGGATCGTGCCGGCCGGTGAGGGCGTCCTGGGGCTCGAGCTGTTCGACGAGGCGGGGCGTGCGGTCGCCGCCGTCGACTCGCTCGCCCTGCGCGAGATCCCCGCGGACCGGCTGCGCGCCGCGGCCGGCGACGGCCTCGCCTCGCCCTACGTGGTCGACTGGGGCGAGCAGCCGCTGCCGGAGAAGGCCCGGCCGGGCGGCATCGCCGTGCTGGGCCCGGCCGGCGGCACGGCCGCCTTCCTCGCGGACCGCCTCGGCGTCCCCCTGCACGCGGACGTCGACGCCCTCGTGGCCGGCCTGCGGCAGGGCGCCGAAGCACCCCGCACGGTGCTGCTCGCGGCCGGTGACGACACGGGCGCCGCGTCCCTGGCGGGCGTCCACGGCGCGACGCGGCACACGCTGCGCGAGATGCAGCGCTGGCTCGGCAGCCAGGAGTTCGCACCGGCCCGGCTGACCGTCGTCACCCGCGGCGCGGTGGCGACCCACGACGGCGAGGGCGTCTGCGATCTGGCGGGCGCCGCCGTGTGGGGTCTGGTGCGCACCGCGCAGAGGGAGGAACCCGGCCGGTTCACGCTCGTCGACCTCGACGAGCGCCCCCGCTCGGCCGGCGACCTGGCCCGGGCGCTGAGCGCCGACGCCGAAACCCAGTACGCGGTGCGGGGCTCCACCGTCCGCGTGCCCAGACTGGTCAGAGCACCGGCGCCCGCGCCGACGGCGCCGTCAGCGCCGGCATCAGCGTCGGCGCCGGCATCAGCGTCGGCGCCGGCATCGGCGCCGCCGTCGGCGTCGGCGTCGGGGTGCGGTCCGGCGTTCCGCCCGCTCGACCCGGACGGCACGGTGCTGGTCACCGGCGGGACGGGGACGCTGGGCGCGTTGTTCGCGCGGCATCTGGTGGTGGCCTACGGGGTGCGTCATCTGGTGCTGGTGAGCCGCCGGGGCGAGCGGGCGGAGGGGGCGGCCGGCCTGGTCGCGGAGCTGGGCGCCCTGGGTGCGGCGGTGCGGGTGGCGGCG
>NZ_JBMNDR010000218.1:0-1124 GCF_052543235.1 Streptomyces sp. SAS_272
CTAGGGCCTGTTCTGTGTCGTGATCACGTGGCGGGGCGGAGGCTGCGCAGCCAGATGACTGCGCCGCGCAGCTCGAGCCCTGCCGTGTAGCTTTCGGGCTTCTTGTCGAAGCGTGTGGCCAGCCCTCGCCAGTCCTTGATCTTGTTGATGCAGCGCTCCACACTGTTGCGGGCTTTGTACAGCTCGGCGTCGTGCGAGACCGGGCGCCCGCCCTTCGAGCCTCTCTTCCTCCGATTGGCGGCCTGGTCCGCCTTCTCCGGGATCACCGCCTTGATCTTCCGTTTCCGCAGGTGGGCGCGGTTCGCGCGGGAAGAGTACGCCTTGTCGCCGGCCACGGCGTCCGGGCGGGTGCGCGGTCGCCCGACCGGCCCGCGCACCCTGACCCTGGCCAGCACCGCCGTGAACTGCGGGCTGTCGGCGGCCTGCCCGGGGGTGATCACGAACGACAGCGGACGGCACTGCCGGTCGGCCGACAGGTGGACCTTGCAGGTCAACCCGCCGCGCGATCGGCCCAGGGCCGCCGCTTTCAACCGAGCCCGCCGTCGGCACCGCAGCCGACGGCGGGCCTCACACTCCGGATCCTGCTCGGATTCCCCGGCCGGGGTCACCGACCCGGCTGCGACCTGCTGCTTGCGCCGCTTCCGCCCCTTTCGCGTGCCCCCTTTTCGGTCTCGGCGGCCTTCTCCAGCGCGGCCAGGACCTCCTCGTCCACGACCATGCCGGCCGCGTCGTGATGAGCGCGGGCGGTCGTGGAATCCACGCTGACCAGCGACAGGTCCGCCTGCCCGCGGCGGGCGGCCTCGGCGATCACAGCCTCCAGCATCGCGGCGAACACCCCCGCGTCGCGCCACTGGGCGAACCGGCCGTAGACCCAGGACCAGGACCCGAACGCCTCCGGCACATCCCGCCACGGACTGCCGGTGCGGAACCGCCAGACGATCCCTTCCAGCTGATCACGCAGGTGCTCCGGGTAGGGGCCGTACTCCCCGATCGGCAGGTGAGGGCTGACCAACTCCCAGTCGGCATCGCTCAATTCACGTCGCGGCACACGGAATTTCTACCCAGTACGACCGCCATCACCCAGTCGATCACGAGTCCTGATCCCGACACAGAACAGGCCCTAG
>NZ_JBMNDR010000219.1:0-1051 GCF_052543235.1 Streptomyces sp. SAS_272
TGTATTGACCCGCAGCGTTGTTCACACGGCTGATCGGTGGCTGGCCGCCAAGTGCGGTGTGGCAGCGATGGTGGTTGTAGGTGTGCAGGAAGTCTGCCAGGGCCTCGGTGCGTTCGGTGTTGCTGGTGTAGGGCCGCAGGTAGGCCCACTCCTCGAGCAGGGTGCGGTTGAAGCGTTCGACCTTGCCGTTCGTCTGGGGACGGTAGGCGCGGGTGAGCTTGCCGGTCGCGCCGAGGTCAGCCAGCGCCCCTTGCCAGGCGAAGCTCTTGCGGTAGGGCCAGGCGTTGTCGGTCAGGACCCGCTCGATGCGGTCGATACCCGAGGCGGCGAAGAACGCTGCGGCCCGGCGCAGGAAGCCGGCGCAGGTGTCGGCCTTCTCGTCGCCGTGGATCTCGCTGTAGGCCAGGCGGGAGTGGTCGTCGACGGCGGAGTGGACGTAGTCGAAGCCCATGGTGCTGCGGGTGGCGCGGCCGGCCTGGCGGCCCAGCACCTTGTGGCCGCCGCCGTCGGGGATCCGGCCGAGTTTCTTGACGTCCACGTGGAGGAGTTCGCCGGGCCGGTCGCGTTCGTAGCGGCGGATCACCTCACCGGTGGGCCGGTCCATGAACGCCAGCCGGTTCAGGCCGTGCCGGGTGAGGATGCGGTGCACGGTCGAGGCGGGCAGGCCCAGGATCGGGCCGATGCGTGCCGGTCCGAGTTTGCGGTCCTGGCGCAGCTGGCAGACACGCGCCTCGGTGGCGGCTGCGGTCCGGTGCGGTGTCCTGTGGGGGCGGCTGGAACGGTCGATGAGTCCGCTCTCGCCCTCGGACCGCCAGCGGCGGATCCATTTGTGGGCTGTGGGACGGGAGATGCCCATCTCGGCGGCGACATGGGCGACGGGACGGCCGGAGCGGACACGCTCGACGAGCAGCCGCCTGCCGTGAACGGTCAGCCGGGCATTACGGTGGGACATGAAGGCCTCCGTGCGGTGAAGATTCGACACCTCCACCACACACGGGGGCCTTCGCCACGATCAAGTCCGACCCGCGTCAACAACGCTCGTGATCAATAC
>NZ_JBMNDR010000220.1:0-1033 GCF_052543235.1 Streptomyces sp. SAS_272
GGATTCGAGTGTTCGGCGCTGGTCGTGGACTGCGGCGAGCGAGGCGGCCAGGGACGGGATCACGATGTCGAGGGTGCCGGTTCCCGGAACCACGACGGTCTGCTCGTCCAGGGCGTCGAAGACCTCGTCGATCAGCCGGACGGCCATGCGCGGGGCCTTGGGGCGGACCAGCTCGACGAGTCTGCGGCGGCCGGCCTTGCGCAGGGCGGCCGGGGATCCGTAGCGCTCGAGGAGCCAGGTGACGGCGGGGTGGTCCAGCCGGGGACCGAGCACGCGTTCCAGCGAAGGGTGGAACTGGTGAGCAGGCCGCGTATCCGGTTGCTGGTGCGGGTCGCTTCGGCCGCGAGGTCCTGGTCGAAGCCGGTCAGCACGGTAAGTTCGGCGGTGATCTCGTCGGTCAGTTCCAGCGAACGCAGGGTGTGAGGCATGGTGCGGGCGGCGTCCGCGATCACCGCGGCGTCCTTCGCGTCGGTTTTCGCCTCTCCCGGGTAGAGGTCGGCGATCCGCCGCATCGCGAGTCCGGGCAGGTAGGCGACCTCGCAGCCCGCGTCGCGGGCAACGGTCAGGGGCAGGGCGCCGATGGACGCGGGCTGGTCCACGATCACCAGGACAGTGCCGAACTTGGCCTTGAGCTTGTCGAAGACGGCCCGCAGCTTCGGTTCGCTGTTGGGCATCGGCTTGTCGAAGACCTTCTTCCCGGCCGGGGTCAGCCCGTGGCCGTGGTGAGCGGTCTTGCCGACGTCCATCCCGAGGAAGACGCCTATGCCTTCGGTGTCTAACATCGCACCCTTCCGCAGGTGTTGACCGTGCCGGCCCCGGCAGTGGCACCGTGCTCGCGCATCCACGTTATGCAGACCTGCCGCCCGCGAACTGCCCGGCATTGCACCAGACCGGGCGGTGGCCGGGTCTCTCATCAGCGTCTCCGACGGCACCCCACGGACCCGGCGACACCACCCCCCAGGTCATCCGATCGACAGAGGGGACACAGTCATACCGGGCCCGGAGGCCAGCGGCCCCATTGCAGGACCGCGAA
>NZ_JBMNDR010000221.1:0-1018 GCF_052543235.1 Streptomyces sp. SAS_272
GAAGGTGATGAGGAAGCCGGTCGCCCACAGCATCGGCGTCTCGAAGGACAGCGAGCCCTTCCACATCGTTCCGATCCAGTTGAAGAACTTCACGCCGGTCGGGACGGCGATGAGGAACGTCATGAAGGAGAAGAACGGAAGCAGCACGCCGCCGGTGACGTACATGTGGTGCGCCCACACCGTCACGGACAGGCCGGCGATCGAGATCGTCGCGGCGATCAGGCCCATGTAGCCGAACATCGGCTTGCGGGAGAAGACCGGGATGACCTCGGAGATGATGCCGAAGAACGGCAGCGCGATGATGTACACCTCTGGATGGCCGAAGAACCAGAAGAGGTGCTGCCACAGCAACGCGCCGCCGTTGGCCGCGTCGAAGACATGTGCCCCGAATTTCCGATCCGCCTCCAGCGCGAACAGCGCGGCGGCGAGGACGGGGAAGGCCAGCAGGACCAGGACCGCGGTCAGCAGCACGTTCCAGGTGAAGATCGGCATGCGGAACATCGTCATGCCGGGTGCGCGCATGCAGATGATCGTGGTGATGAAGTTGACCGCGCCGAGGATGGTGCCGAAGCCGGAGAAGGCCAGACCCATGATCCACAGGTCGGCGCCGATGCCCGGCGAGCGGACCGCGTCCGACAGCGGGGAGTAGGCGAACCAGCCGAAGTCGGCCGCACCCTGCGGGGTGAGGAAGCCGCCCACGGCGATGGTCGAGCCGAACAGGTAGAGCCAGTAGGCGAACATGTTCAGCCGCGGGAACGCCACGTCGGGCGCGCCGATCTGCAGCGGCATGATCCAGTTCGTGAAGCCGGCGAACAGCGGCGTCGCGAACATCAGCAGCATGATCGTGCCGTGCATCGTGAACGCCTGGTTGAACTGCTCGTTCGACATGATCTGCAGGCCCGGACGGGCGAGCTCGGCGCGCATGAGGAGCGCCATGACGCCGCCGACGCAGAAGAACGCGAACGACGTGACCAGGTACAACGTACCGATGGTCTTGTGGTCGGTGGTCGTCAGCCAC
>NZ_JBMNDR010000222.1:0-1000 GCF_052543235.1 Streptomyces sp. SAS_272
AGCGCACGCCATGCGCTCCGGGGCCGACCGGTCTTTTTCCCGAAGGAAAAGCCGAGAAGTCGTAGAGCCCGATGAAATCGAACAGCTGCAATGATGCGAGCGATTCGGGGTGATTCGGGGCACAGGCGAGATCGAAAGCAGGGATTCAGCAATGCGACAGGCCACCCGCAAAAGCCTCATGACCGTGGCGGCGGCGACGGGGGTGATCGCTGCCGCCGGCGGCTACGCCCACGCCGACTCCGGCGCGTACGGCGCCGCCACCGACTCACCCGGCGTCCTGTCGGGCAACTCGGTGCAGGCGCCGATCAACGTGCCCGTCAACGTCTGCGGCAACACCGTGGACGTCATCGGGGCGCTCAACCCGACCTTCGGCAACTCGTGCGCCAACAAGGGCGGCGGCGGGATGTCACGCGGCTACGGCGACGACGAGGGCCGCGGCGGCGGCCGGCCCGGCAACCACAGCGGCGGTCACGGGGGCGGTCACCACGGCGGCTCCGGCGCGCACGGAGGCTCCGGGGGCGCCCAGGCGGGCGGCCACACCGGAGGGTCGCCCGGCGTCGGCTCGGGCAACCACGTCCAGGTGCCCGTCGACGTGCCGGTGAACGTGTGCGGCAACAGCGTGGACGTCGTCGGCATCCTCAACCCGTCGATGGGCAACGACTGCGCCAACGGCAGCGGTCCGCAGCGGCCCCCGTCCCGCGGCCACGAGACGCCGGGCGAGCCCGGACACCACAGCCCCGGCAAGCCGGGCGAGTCCAGCCCGTCCGCGCCCGAGAAGCCTGCCGCCCCCGGTCACGCGACGCCGGTCGGCGACTCCTCCGTGCACGGGCCCGCCGTCCACGCGCCGCAGCTCGCGCACACCGGAAGCGAGCTGCCGATGGGCCTCGCGGTGCCGGTCGGCGCGGGCGCACTGCTCGCCGGCGCGGTGCTCTACCGCAAGGCGCGCCCCTCGGCGTGAGACGTCCCGGCGCTCACGACGGAGCGGGCCCCGCCCAGGCGG